>NZ_JBJGYL010000005.1:0-208372 GCF_054049975.1 Geodermatophilus sp. SYSU D01119
GCGACCGTTGGGGCCGGGGGAGGGGGGGGGGGGGGGGGGCCGGGCCGCCCCCCGGGTGGCCCCCGCGCCGGCGGGCGCTCGCGGTCCCGGGGGCCCGTCGTCGGTCGCGCGGTCAGACGGTGAAGCCGCGCTGGCGGCGCACCAGCTTCTTCAGCATGAAGACCGTCTGCAGGATGGTCAGCAGGTACAGGACCGGCCAGCCGATCGACAGGATCGCCGACTGCACGCCGATGCTCTGCTGGCTCCAGGCGAAGATCAGCACCGCGAAGGTGACCGCCGCGCAGACCGCCGGCATGACGTAGGCCGACCCGCGGCCCCGCTCGGCCGCCGCCTGGGCCGCCCAGTTGTCCTTCTCCACCCGGGCGAAGAACTGCACCCACGCGGTGACGAAGTGGCCCATCCGCACCCACATGTAGAGCTCCGCGGGTGCCACCAGCGCGGCGTAGAGGATGTCCGTGGCGCTCTTGTCGTGCATCGACAGGGCGATCCGCAGGTTGAGCAGCGTCGCCACCGCCGGCGGGATCAGCCAGATCGGGTTGAACACGAACGCGTCGATCGACAGCGCCGCCGCCAGCAGCAGCAGGAAGCCCATGCGGGCGGCGATGTTGAAGACCATGGAGATGTTCTCGTACCAGCGCAGCCGCAGGTTCGGGTGCAGCGGCTGGCCCTTGCTGTCGCCGCGCTGGCCGGGCCACAGCAGGTCGATGCCGCCGAAGTTCCACTTCACCTGCTGGCCGTGCAGCGCGCGCAGCGTGGTCATCGGCCCCACGAACGCGCGGGCCCGGGCGCTGATCTTCGTGCTGAAGCCGGCGTCCTTGATCTGCAGCGAGAGCTTGGAGTCCTCGACCTCCGAGTCGCGCACCCACGGGGCGGACTGGTGGTGGCGGTACATGACCGCCTCCAGCGCGCGGACGCTGAAGAGGCTGCACTGGCCGCCGAGCACGGCCATGTTCCGGCCGCGGACGAGGTTGTCCATGTTGAAGCCGGCGAACTGGGCGCGCTGGCCGGCGACGAGGAACTTCGCCATCGCCCCGTGCACCCGGGACTTGTCGAAGGTGTAGATGGCCGACAGCCCGCCGATGCGCGGGTCGGTGACCATCTCCTTCTCCAGCCACTCGACGCAGCGCCGGTCGAGGGTGGTGTCGCCGTCGACGCCGAGGATGTAGTCGTAGCCGCGGCTGACGAAGTAGCCGTAGTTGAGCGCGCCGACCTTCTTGTCGGGGTTCTCGCCGATGTCGTGCATGTGCACGGTGGTCCGGTAGGTCTCGCCCTTGACCACGCGGGTGTGCTCGCCGACGAACTGGCCGGCGATCTCCGGGGTGTCGTCGTCGGTGTTGTTGATGACGACGTGGATGACGTCCGGCGGCCGGGTCTGCGACAGCAGCGAGGTGAGGACGTCGGCGATCGTCGACTCCTCGTTGTAGGCCGGGATGACGCAGCTGATGGTGGCGTGGCGCAGCGACTCGGCGCTGTCCTGCGGGCCGCCGAACTCGGCGGGCACCAGCGAGCTGATGTCGGGGATCTGCTGGCCGCCGCGGGCGAGCAGCTGCACGCGGTCGGTGGACCGCCGCATGCCGTGGACGACGAGCTGGGTCACGAGGGGTCCTCCTGGAGGAGCGGCAGCTCGAGGGTGTCGAGCACGGTCTGGCGGAAGTAGCGCTGCGAACCGGGCTCGGTCTCGACCAGGAGGTCGAACTGCACCGTGACCGTCAGCGATGTCGCCGTCGGGGTGGCCTCGGTGAGGGTGAGCGCGGTGGTGTAGCTGAACGGCGGCATGAGCGCGAACTCGCCCCGGTCCTCGGCGGCGAGGAGGCGGGCGCTGCCGTCGTCGGTGGTGGCGGCGAAGCGGGTGACCAGGACCTCGGTCTCGTCGTCCCCGCCCTCGACGTGCGCGGCGATCTGGATGGTCTTGTCCTCGGCCGCGGTCCAGGTGGTGGCCTGGCCGGTGGTCCAGTAGTCGACGACGACGGTGCGGTCGCCGGCCGGGAGGACGCGGGTGAGGGAGCCCGCGTCGAGGTCGCCGGTGGGGCGGACGGGGGTCGGGGCGGCGACCTCGTCGGTCGTCGCCGTCTCCTCCGCCGCCGGCTCCGCGATGGCCTCGGGCTCGGGGGTGGGCTCGGCGGCCTCGGTGCTCTCCGCCGCCCGGGCGCCGAGGTCGGGGCTCATGCTGACGTCGGGCCACTCGCAGCCGGTGAGGCCGGTGAGCAGGGCCGCGCCGAGCGCGAACGCGGCCGCGCGGGCACGGGGTGTCGGTCGGGACACGGTCTCCCCTGACGATCCGGGTGATCGCCGGGGTCCGGGCGCCGTTGCACACCCCCAGCTGTGGTCACGGACGACGCTAGGGAGGGGATGGCGGAACGGTGTAGTGGTCCTGACCCCTCAGGGGGAGACGCGCCACCGCCCGGAGGGGTGGACCCCGCCGGGCGGTGACGGTCGGTGAGGAACGGCGGGGGAGGGGTCAGGCGGGCGTGTACTGCCGGGCGTACTCCGCCGACGGCGCGATCGGGGTGATGACGTCGACCAGGGCGCCGTCCGGGTCGGCCACGATGAAGTGGCGCTGGCCGAAGTCCTCGTCGCGCAGTGGGAGCTCCGGCCGCAGCCCGCCGCGCAGCACCAGCCGCGCCCACTCGGCCTCGACGTCCTCGACCTCCAGGTTGACCAGCAGGCCCCGGACGGGGACCCGGAAGCCCTGGGGGATGGTCGGGTGCCGGCAGTCGACGAGGGCGAGCTCGGCGCGCACGGGTCCGGGCCGCTCGAGGCTGACGTACCAGTCGCTCTCGAACGTCGGCCGGAAGCCGAACAGCTCGCGGTAGAAGCGGCTGGACTCGGCCAGCCGGGCGGTGCACAGGACGGGGTAGCAGCTGGTGAGGCGCATCGGGTCTCCTCTCGCGTACCGGCGGTATGTGAAACGACGCTAGTGACGTACCGTCGGTACGTCAACGGCGGGAGGAGTGGGCATGCCGACACGGGCCGAGCAGCGGGACCGGACCCGGGAGCAGCTGGTGCGCTCGGCGCGGGAGCTGTTCGCCGATCGCGGCTACGCGGCGGTCGGGCTACCCGAGGTGGTCGCGGCCGCCGGCGTCACCAAGGGGGCGCTCTACCACCACTTCCCGGGCAAGGCGGCGCTGTTCTCCGCCGTCCTGGCCGGGGTGCAGGACGAGGTCGCCGAGGCGGTGGTGGCCGCGGCGGAGGAGCACGCCGACCCCTGGGACCGGCTGACGGCGGGGTGCGCGGCGTTCCTGGCCGCCACTGCGGCGCCGGCGGTGCAGCGGGTGCTGCTGGTCGACGGGCCCGCCGTGCTCGGCTGGGCCGGGTGGCGGGCGCTGGACGAGCAGGCCTCCGGCCGGCACCTGGCCGAGGCGCTGTCCGCGCTGGTGGAGGCGGGCGTGCTGCCGCGACAGCCGGTCCCGCCGCTGGCGGCGCTGCTGTCGGGTGCCATGAACGAGGCGGCGCTGTGGATCGCGGGCAGTGCCGAGCCGGACGCGCTCGGGTCGGCCCAAACGGCGCTGGCGCGACTGCTCGCGGGGCTGCGCGGGCGCTGAGGGCCGCCCCGCCCGCGCGCGGGCGGGGCGGCCGGCGGGATCAGCGGGCCGGGTCGAGGACCAGCTTGCCGGTGGTGCGGCGGGACAGGATGTCCTGGTGCGCCTCGCGCACGGCGGACAGCGGGTAGCGGCCACCGCCGACCGGGCGCAGGGCGCCGTCGGCGGTGAGCTGCAGCAGGTCGCTCATCGCGTCGTCGAGCATCGCCGGGCGGCTGAAGCAGTGCGCCAGCCAGAAGCCGATGACCCCGCGGCTGGTGCCCATGAGCGACGGCGGCTGCACGGCCTTCGGCGGGCGCCGGCCGGCCATGCCGTAGGCGACGAGCCGGCCGAAGGGCGCCAGCGCGGACAACGAGCCGTCGAAGACGTTGCCGCCGGTCATCTCCAGCACGACGTCGACCCGCTTGCCGCCGTTGGCCTCGCGCAGCGCGGCGGTGAAGGTCTTCGGGTCGTCGTCGGCGAGGGCGGGGTCGACGGTGGCGTCGGCGCCGAGCTCCTCGGCCAGCGCCCGCTTCTCCGGGCTCGAGGCGGTGGCGATGACCCGGCCGGCGCCCCACCGCTTGGCCAGCTGCACGGCCAGCGACCCGACGCCACCGGCGCCGGCGACGACGACCACCGACTCGCCGGCGGCCAGGTGCGCGCTGGTCCTGAGCAGGTGCCAGGCGGTGGTGCCCTGCAGCACGAGGGCGAGGGCCTGCTCGTCGGTGACGGCGTCGGGCACCGGCCAGGTCAGCCGCGGGGTGCCGACGACCTTCTCGGCGTACCCGCCGCCCTCGACCAGCCCGACCACCCGGTCGCCCCCGCCGGCGGGGCGGCCGACGAACTCCGCGCCGGGCACCAGTGGCAGCGTCTGCGGGGCGAGGTAGCTGTCCTCGGTCTGGTGCGTGTCGGCGTAGTTCACGCCGGCGGCACTCACCTCGTAGAGCTGCTGGCCGTCGCCGGGGACGGGGTCGGGGAGGTCGACGACGTTCAGGACCTCGGGGCCACCGAACTCTGTGATCTGCACGGCTCGCATGCGCCTGAGGCTAGGGGCCGCACCCGACGCGGACGCGGAGCGGCCGGCCCGCCCTCGGCGGGCCGGCCGCGTGTCAGCCGGTCAGGCGGTCTGCGTCTCCCGGCGGGGGAGCACCCAGTCCGGGCGCACCCAGTGGCAGGTGTAGCCCCACGGGTACTTCTGCAGGTAGTCCTGGTGCTCCTCCTCGGCCTCCCAGAACGGGCCGGCCGGCTCGACCTCCGTCACGACCTTGCCGGGCCACAGGCCCGAGGCGTCGACGTCGGCGATCGTGTCGAGGGCGACCTGGCGCTGCTCCTCGCTCGTGTAGTAGATCGCCGAGCGGTAGCTGCGGCCCACGTCGTTGCCCTGCCGGTCGACCGTCGTCGGGTCGTGGATCTGGAAGAAGAACTCCAGGAGCTGCCGGTAGGAGATGACGGAGGGGTCGAAGACGATCTCGACCGCCTCGGCGTGGTCCCCGTGATTGCGGTACGTGGCGTTCGGGGTGTCGCCGCCGGAGTAGCCGACGCGGCTGGACAGCACTCCCGGGCGCTTGCGCAGCAGGTCCTGCGCGCCCCAGAAGCAGCCGCCGGCGAGGATCGCGGTCTCGGTGGTCACGTGTTGCCTCCCTCTCTGGTCCTGCACACCGCGCAACTCCGCAGACGGGGCCGGTGTTCCGCCCGGCTCCCGCGGCGGGAGCCGGGCGGGGCGGCGGGGTCAGGAGCGGATGAACTCGAGCAGGTCGGCGTTGATGGTCTCGGCCTGGGTGGTCGGCATGCCGTGCGGGAAACCGGCGTAGGTCTTGAGCGTCCCGTTCTGCAGCAGCTCCGCCGACAGCGGCGCCGAGTCCTCGTACGGCACGACCTGGTCGTCGTCGCCGTGCATCACCAGCACGGGGACGGTGATCTTCTTCAGGTCGTCGGTGAAGTCCGTCTGGGAGAAGGCGACGACGCCGTCGTAGTGGGCCTTCGCGCCGCCCATCATCCCCTGCCGCCACCAGTTCGCGATGATCGCCTCGACGGGCTCGACGCCCGGCCGGTTGAAGCCGTAGAACGGCCCCGACGGCAGGTCGCGGTAGAAGCGGGACCGGTTGGTGGCCACCTGGGTCTGGATGTCGTCGAAGACGCTCTTGGGCAGGCCGCCGGGGTTGGCCCCGGTCTGCACCATGATCGGCGGCACGGCGCTGATCAGCGCGGCCTTCGCGACGCGGTCCTCGCCGTGCCGGGCGATGTAGTGCGCGACCTCGCCGCCGCCGGTCGAGTGGCCCACGTGCACGGCCTCGCGCAGGTCGAGGTGGGCCGTGAGCGCCGCCAGGTCGTCGGCGTAGTGGTCCATGTCGTGCCCGTCGCTCGTCTGGGTCGAGCGGCCGTGCCCCCGGCGGTCGTGGGCGATCACCCGGTAGCCCTGGGCCAGGAAGAACATCATCTGGGCGTCCCAGTCGTCGGCCGACAGCGGCCAGCCGTGGCTGAAGACGATGGGCTGACCGGTGCCCCAGTCCTTGTAGAAGATCTCGGTGCCGTCGTCGGTCGTGATGGTGGGCACGGGGCGCCTCCGTCGGTCTCGGGAGAGGTGGGCGCTGCCGGACGGGTCCGGAGCGGACCCATCCCAGCGGGACCGGGTGTGCGGCGGGAGTCCGGCGCGGGGCGTTCGCGTGAACTGCGGCGTGTCCTGGCGCCGTGTCACCCGGTGGCGTCCGCCGGCCCGGCCAGGTCCTCGGCGCGCCTCCGGAGCGCCTCGTTCATCGCCGTGAAGCCGACCTCCGTCTGTCGCAGCGTGCCCCCGAACAGCGGCACCAGGACGCCGCGGAAGACCTCCCGCTGCAGCAGGTCGGTGCCGCCGTCGGCCCGCGGCGCGAGGGTGAACGAGTGGGTGCCGTCGAAGAGGCCGGGCAGGCCCAGCCGGCCGAGCCACGCCAGCTCCCGTCCCTCCTCGACGACGGTGACGGTGGGGCGGGAGGTCATCCCGCGGCCGCCCGGCGGGACGATGCGCACCCGCAGCCGCCGTCCCTCCCGCAGCTCCCCGGTCAGCTCGCGGATGAAGGGGTTCCAGGTGCCGTAGGCGGAGGTGTCGGTCAGGACCCGCCACACGACGGCGGGCGGCGCGGCGACGGTCGTGGCGGCGCGGAGCTCTCGCACGGTGCACTCCAGGGGCGCGCGGATGTCGGCGCCGGCCATCGTGGTCGAGGCAGCCGTCGGGGTCGACGCCGTCCGGTCCCGCGCCTGGGACGGGTGCGGGACGGGTAGCCGCGGTGCATGTCCGACTTCGAGATCACCGCCCTCGTCCTGGCCGAGCACGAGGTCTTCCGACGGGAGTTCTCGGCGCTCGAGGACCTCTCCGGCCCTGAGCTCGCCGCCGCGTGGGAGGCCCTGCACGCCAGGCTGGAGGTGCACGCCGTCGCCGAGGAGCAGCTGTTCTACCCGCTGCTCGCCCAGGAGGCCGACGGCGAGCAGGAGACGGCGGAGGGCGTGCACGACCACAACGAGATCCGGCACGCCGTGGCCGCCGTCGGGGAGCACGAGGTCGGCAGCGAGGCGTGGTGGGAGGCGGTGCGCAACGCCCGGCAGGTCAACGCCGACCACATGGCCGAGGAGGAGACGGACTTCTTCCCGCCGTTCAAGGAGGCCGTCGACGACGAGCAGCGCGAGGCCCTCGGGATGCGCTGGCCGGCCTTCCACGACGAGCACGAGCAGGCCGAGGGGCTGTCCGGCGCGGACGCGGAGGTGGCCGAGGTGGTGGCCACCGAGGTGCCGGAGGGTGACCCGTCCGTCTAGCTCGCGTCGCCTCCCTGCGGCTCGGGCCAGCCGGCCAGGGTGCCGATCCAGGCGAGCGCCAGCCAGGCGCCGGTGAGCGTGCCGGTGCCGGAGCCGTCGGTGAGCTCGAGCCGCCACGGCGCCTCCGCCTGGCGCGGCCGGCGCGACCCGGTCGCGGGCACCGCGCGGACCACCCGCCACGACCCGACGGGCAGCTCCCGCGCCGGCCGGCCCGGCGGCACCGCCCAGACGCCCTCCCGGGAGGCCGCCACCGGCTCGCCGCGGGCGGAGTCGGGCCAGCGCAGCCGGACGGCGCCGAGGCCGAGGTGGGCGGCCGGGTCCGCGGGCACCGTCCAGTCCGGGCGGCGGGCGCCCCCGGCGGCGTCGGCGCCCAGGGTCACCACGGCCGAGACGGCGTGCAGCAGGCCACCGAGCACCCGCCCGGCGCGGCCCTCCGGCGGGACGTCCTCCACCCGCCACCGGACCAGGCCCCGCAGCTCCGCCTCGCTCACCGGGCCAGCGTGCCGCAGCGCCCGCGGCGGCGCCCGGCGTCTTGTCCGGGCGGCAGGGCGCGAGGACGCTGGCGGCCACCCCGACAGCAGCGGCGCCTGCCCGGGCGCCGCCCGGACCCTGGAGCGCCCGATGCTCTTCCACGTCAGCTTCCGCGTCGACCACACCCGGCTCGACCGCGACGAGTTCTGGGACGAGTGGGAGCGCGAGACGCAGGCCGCGACCGGGGCGATGGAGGCCGGGGTCATCAAGAGCCTCTACAAGGTCGCCGGCCAGCGCCGCGTGGTCGGCATCGTCGAGGTCGAGTCGCACGACCAGCTCGACCAGATCGTCATGGGCGCGCTCCCGATGGGGCACCACCTCACGCTCGAGGAGGTGCTCCCGCTCCGGGAGTACACGGCTTTCGCCGAGGACGTGCGCCGGCGCTGGCGGTCCTGAGGGCCGGCCCGCTCAGGTGACGGGCAGGGCGACCAGGCGGGCGGCCAGCTCGGCGTTGCGGCGGAGGAACGGCCCCCACCCGGCGGGCGCGCGCGTCCCCGACGAGGCCCGGCTGCACGGCTCCTGGTCCCAGTCGCGCACGCGGCCGCCCCGGATGCGCAGCCGCACCAGCACCTCGCCGGTCCAGCCGGTGACGTCGCCGTCGGCCTGGCCCTCCGCCGCGGTCACCCGCTGCGGCGCCACCACCCACTCCAGCGCCTCGATCTCCTCCTGCAGGCGGGCCGCCGCCTCGTAGGCCTGCGCCTCCGCCGCGGCGTCGCGCCGGGCGGCCAGCGCCGTCAGCGCGGCGGCCACCGCGCGGGGCTCGCGGTCGAGCACGGCGGTCAGGGCGGCGGCGAGCTCCGGGACCGGGGTGTCCCGCCCGCCCCGGGCCCGCGCCAGCTCGCGCGCGGCGGTGCTGCCCGCCGCGCCGGCGTGGGGGAGCGGGTGCACGCGGCCGAGCCCGGACACGGCCGCGCGCACCCGGCGGGCACCGAGGTAGGGGCCGAACAGGCGCACGCCCGGTCCCGGCCGGGGGGTGGAGACGACGTCGAGGCGGGGCGCGTCCGGAGTGGCGTCCAGCCGGATCCGCACGGGGACCTCCAGGCCGCCGGCGATCCGGTTCCACGGCGGCAGCGAGCGCTCCAGCAGGTTGCGCTCGGCCCACGCGGCCTCGTGCACCGAGTCGCACTCCAGCGCCTCGATCCGGGCCACCCGCCCGACCATCCGCCGCAGGTGTCGGCGGTCGCGCAGGTCACCCCAGTACGAGCCGACCCGCGAGCGCAGGTGCGTGGCCCGGCCGACGTACAGCACGCGCCCGCCGTCGTCGCGGAAGCGGTAGACGCCCGGGGCGGCCGGCAGGGCCGCGACGGCGTCCGGTCGGGCCGGCACGCGCCCATGGTGCGCACGCGCCGGCCCGCCGTGACGGCGCCACGCCCCACCCGTCACGGGCGCCTCACCGTCACCACGCGGCGGTCACCACGGCACGACGCCGGCGTCCTCGAAGAAGCCGCCCGTCGGCCCGCCGTCGGGCAGCGTGGCCAGCCGGATCGGCGTCGCCGCGCCCTGCTGCGGGGTGCGCACGCCGCGGAAGCCGTTGAGGTCGGTGGCGACGTAGCCCGGGCACGCGCAGTTGACGAGGATCCCGGTGCCGGCCAGCTCCCGGACGTACTGCACCGTCACCGCGTTGAGGAACGTCTTCGACGGCGAGTAGGCCACCGCGACCGGCCCGGTGGTCAGCTCGCCGTCGGGGCCGGACTGGCGGGTCAGCGACCCGACGCCGCTGGACACGTTGACGATCCGCGGCGACGGCGAGCGGCGCAGCAGCGGCAGCATCGCGTTGGTCACCCGGATCACGCCGAGGACGTTGGTCTCCACCACGGTGCGGACGACGTCGAGGTCGACGGTGGTGGGCCGCTGGTCCATGCCGCCCGTGATGCCGGCGTTGTTCACCAGCGCGTCCAGCCGGCCGAGGCGCTCGGCGACCAGCTCGGCGGCCGCGGCGACGCTCGCGTCGTCGGTGACGTCCAGCGGCACGCCCACCGCGTCGACCCCGGCCGCCCGCAGCCGGGCCACCGCCTCCTCCCGGCGGGCGTCGTCGCGGGCGCCCACCCCGACCCGGTGGCCGAGGGCCCCGAGGCCCGCGGCGATCTCGTACCCGATGCCCTTGTTCGCGCCCGTGACCAGCGCCGTCTTCGTCCCGCCCATGCCGTCGAGCCTCGGCGCGGGCGACCGTGCGGTCCAATCCCGTCCGGGTAGCGGCCGATACCGCAACGGTATGGATCGTCGGGGTCCCGGCGATACGCTGGGGCGTGGAGACGCGGGAGCTGCGCTACTTCGTCGCCGTCGCCGAGGAGCTGCACTTCGGCCGGGCGGCACGGCGGCTGGGCATCGCCCAGCCGCCCCTGTCCCGGGCGATCGGCGCGCTCGAGCGGCGCCTGGGCGCGACGCTGCTGCACCGCACCAGCCGCTCGGTGGCCCTGACCGAGGCCGGCGCCGTGCTGCTGCGCGAGGCCCGCGCCGCCCTGGACGCGGTGGAGGCCGCCGAGCACCGCACCCGCCGCGCCGTCGCGGACGCCGGCCGGCCGCAGGTCGTGCTGGCCACCAAGGCCGCCGCCTCCGCCGAGCTGCTGGCCGAGCTGCTGTCGGCCTACGCCGCCGAGCCGGGGTCCGTGCCGGTCGACGTCGTGCTGTGCGGCCCCGGCGAGCAGGGGCGGCTGCTGCGCACCGGCCGCGCCGACGTCGCCCTGCTGCACCGCCCCTTCGACGACACCAGCGGCCTCGACGTCGAGGAGCTGACCACCGAGGGACAGGTGGCCCTGCTCCCGGCCGGCCACCCGCTCGCCGGCCGCCGCGAGCTCCGGCTCGCCGACCTCGCCGACGTCCCCGACCTGCCGGCGCCGCGCTGGCCCGGCCCCGACGGCGGCTACCCGCCCGGGCCCGGCCCGGAGGTGCGCAGCCACACCCAGCTCCTGCAGCTGGTGTCCCTCGGCCGCACGCACGTCGTGCTGCCCGACTCCGTGCGCGCCCAGCTGCACGACGGCGTCGTCGCCGTGCCCGTCGTCGACGCCGAGGCGGTCACCACGCTCGTCGCCTGGCCGCCGCACAGCCGGTCGCGGCCCGTCGCCGACCTGGTGCGCACCGCGCTGCGCCTCTGAGCCCGCCCCTGGACGGCCCCCGACGCACGGGTGCCCCGGCCCGCGCGGGCGCGGACCGGGGCACCCGGACGGGAGGAGCGACTAGCGCAGGTCGAAGCGGTCGAGCTCCATGACCTTCACCCACGCGGCGACGAAGTCGCGCACGAACAGCTCCGTGGCGTCGTCGGACGAGTAGACCTCGACGATGCCGCGCAGGATCGAGTTCGAGTTGAACACCAGGTCCACCGCGGTCGCCGTGCGCACGACGGCGCCCTGCGCGTCGAGGCCCTCGTAGACGCCCTCGGTGTCGGCCGAGGTGCGCCACGAGACGCCCAGGTCGAGCAGGTTGCGGAAGAAGTCCTGCGACAGGACGCCGGGCCGGTCGGTGAACACGCCGTGGGCGGTGCCGCCGGTGTTCGCGCCGAGCACCCGCAGGCCGCCGATCAGGACCGTCATCTCCCGGGCGGTCAGCTCCAGCATGTAGGCACGGTCGACCAGCAGGGTCTCCGGCTGCAGCTTGCTGCCCGGGGTGATCCAGTTGCGGAAGCCGTCGGCCTTCGGCTCGAGCCAGCGGAAGTTGTCGACGTCGGTCTGCTCCTGGGAGGCGTCGGTGCGGCCGGGGGAGAACGGCACGGTGACCGTCACGCCCGCGTCCGCCGCCGCCTTCTCCACCGCGGCGGAGCCGCCGAGCACGATCAGGTCGGCGAGCGAGACCCGCTTGCCGGTCTGCGACTCGAACTCCTCCTTGACCCGCTCCAGCACCGGCAGCACGTCCTGCACGCCGGCGTTGACCGCCCAGTCGATCTGCGGCTGCAGCCGCAGCCGGGCGCCGTTGGCGCCGCCGCGCATGTCGGTGCCGCGGTAGGACGCGGCCGACGACCAGGCGGTGTGCACCAGCTGGGACACCGTCAGGCCGGAGGCCAGCAGGCGGGCCTTGAGGTCGGCGACCTCGGCCTCCCCGACCAGCTCGTGGTCGACGGCGGGGACCGGGTCCTGCCAGATGAGCTCCTCGGCCGGGACGTCGGGGCCGAGGTACCGGCTCTTCGGGCCCATGTCGCGGTGCAGCAGCTTGAACCAGGCGCGGGCGTACTGGTCGGCGAAGTACTCCGGGTCGCGGTAGAAGCGCTCGGAGATCTCGCGGAAGCCCGGGTCCTTGATCAGCGCGAGGTCCGTCGTCGCCATCATGGGGGGGTTCTTCTTGCCCTCGATGTGCGCGTCGGGCACGAGCTCCTGCGCCTCGGGGTTGCTCGGCTTCCACTGCTTGGCGCCGGCCGGGCTCTCGCTGAGCTCCCAGTCGTAGCTGAACAGCATCTCGAAGTACGTGTTGTCCCAGGTGGTCGGCGTCGGCGTCCAGGCGCCCTCGAGACCGCTGGTGATCGTGTCGGCGCCCTTGCCCGTGCCGTGCTGGCTGATCCAGCCCAGGCCGTTGCCGTGCACCGGGCAGCCCTCGGGCTCCGGGCCGACCAGCTCGGGGTTGCCGGCGCCGTGGGTCTTGCCGAAGGTGTGGCCGCCGGCGATGAGCGCGACGGTCTCCTCGTCGGTCATCCCCATCCGGCTGAAGGTCACGCGGATGTCGTGGGCCGAGGCGACCGGGTCCGGCCGGCCCTGCGGGCCCTCCGGGTTGACGTAGATCAGGCCCATGGTGACCGCGGCGAGGTGGCCCTCCTCGAGGTCGAGCGGGGTGTCGCCGGCGTAGCGCTCGTCGCCGAGCCAGGTGTCCTCCGGGCCCCAGAAGACCTCCGGCGGCTGCCAGGTGTCCTCGCGGCCGAAGGCGAACCCGAAGGTCTTGAGGCCCATGTCGTCGTGCGCGACGTTGCCGGCGAGCAGCAGCAGGTCGGCCCAGGACAGCGCGCGGCCGTACTTCTGCTTGATCGGCAGCAGCAGGCGGCGGGCCTTGTCGAGGTTGGCGTTGTCCGGCCAGCTGTTGAGCGGGGCGAACCGCTGCGCGCCGGTGTTGCCGCTGCCGCGGCCGTCGGCGATGCGGTAGGTGCCGGCGGCGTGCCAGGACATGCGGATGAACAGCGGGCCGTAGTGGCCCCAGTCGGCCGGCCACCAGTCCTGCGAGGTGTGCATGACCTCGACCAGGTCGCGCTTGACCGCCTCGACGTCGAGCGAGGCGAACGCCTTCTTGTAGTCGAAGTCGGCGCCCAGCGGGTCGGAGTCCCGCGAGGGCTTGTTCAGCACCGACAGGTCGACCTGGTTGGGCCACCAGTCGCGGTTGGTGCGCGGCCGCTGGTCGGTGTGCGGGGTCGGCGAGGGGATCGCCGGGTTCTCGCTCTCGCTGGTGCTCGCGGTCGCGGCCTTGCCGGCCTCGCTCTTGTCGATCTCGGGATAGCTGGGGGTGTCGCTCACGACGTGCCTTCCTGTGCGGGGGAGCGGGCGGGGTCCGGGGGAGTCGCCGGGGTCGTCGCGCAGGACCGGCAGCGGCCCCAGTAGAAGACCTCGGCGGAGTCGACGAGGAAGCCCTCGCCGACCGGGGGCGTGAGGCAGAGGACGTCGCCGGTGGCGCCGTCCACGTCGGTGATGGCGCCGCAGGACCGGCAGACCAGGTGGTGGTGGTCGTCGCCCACCCGCGCCTCGTAGCGCGCGAGCGACCCCTGCGGCTGGATGCGCCGCACCAGGCCGCGCTCGGTGAGGACGGCGAGCACGTCGTAGACGGCCTGGTGCGACACCGCGCCGAGCCGGGCGCGGGCGGCGGAGATCAGCGTCTCGGTGTCGACGTGCGGATGGGCGTGCACCGCGTCGAGCACGGCGAGGCGGGGACGGGTGACCCGCAGGCCCGCCGCGCGCAGCGCGCGCTCGAGGTCCGCGGGGTCCGGCACGGCGACATCCTCACGACTTCCCTTGAATGAGTCAAGAACGGCTCCGGGCCCGGCAGCCCGGCCGGGACGCGCCGCGCATGTGGTTGGCTCGACGGCTGCACCGACCGACCCGCACCGGCCCACCCGGAGCGCCCCGACCGAGGAGCCCCCCGATCCCCGCTGACCAGATCCTCGCCGAGGCGACGCGGGTCGCCGACCTGCTGCTCGACGTCCAGACCCGCGTGAACGCCCAGATCGACGCCACGCTCGCCGAGCTGCTGCCCGGCGTCCAGCAGCAGCTCGGCGTCGGGCCGGAGGACGCCGCCGACGTCACCGGCCTGGTCAACGCGCGGATCACCGGCCTGAGCGTCGTGGTCACCCCGGCCGCGGTCGCCGCCGTCGTGCCGCTCACGGCGGAGTCCGCGGCGACGACGGCGGCCGGCCGGCGGACCATGACCGACGTCGTCACCGGCGCCGACGACCGGCTCGCCGTCATCGCCGGCCCGTGCTCGATCCACGACCCGGCCGCCGCCCTGGAGTACGCCGCCTTCCTCGCCCGCATGCGCGAGCGGCACGGCGCCGACCTCGAGATCGTGATGCGCACCTACACCGAGAAGCCGCGCACCGAGGTGGACTGGAAGGGCTTCGCCTACGACCCGTTCCTCGACGGGTCCAGCCGGATCAGCGTCGGCCTGGTCGCCACCCGCATGCTCATGGGCGCGATCACCGGCCTCGGCGTCCCGGTGGCCGCCGAGCCGCTCAACGCGCTCACCCCGCAGTACGTCAACGGCCTGGTCACCTACAACGGCGTCGGCGCGCGCAACGTCACCGACCAGACCGCCCGCGAGCGGGTGTCGGGCTTCTCCTCCGTGGTCGGGTTCAAGAACTCGCCGGAGGGCAGCGTCGACTCGGCGATCTCCGCGGTGCTCACCGCCCGCGCCCCGCACGAGTTCCTCGGCGTCGACTCCCACGGGGTGTCCGCGCAGCTGTCGACGACGGGCAACGACACCGGGCACGTCATCCTCCGCGGCACCGCCGACGGGCCGAACCACTCCGCCGAGCACGTCGCCGACACCCGCCGCCGGCTGGCCGCGCGCGGGCTGCCGGAGGTGCTCGTCGTCGACGCCTCGCACGGCAACAGCCGCAAGGACCACCGCCGGCAGCCCGCCGTCGTCGCCGACCTCGCCGGCCAGGTGGCCGGCGGCGAGCGGGCGATCCGCGGCGTGATGATCGAGAGCTTCCTGGCCGAGGGCCGCCAGGACCTCGACCAGGCGCACCCCGAGCGGCTCGAGTACGGCGTCAGCGTCACCGACTCCTGCGTCGACCTGCCCACCACCGAGGCGCTGCTCGACGAGCTGGCCGCGGCCGCCCGCGCCCGCCGGGCCGCGACCGCCGGCTGAGCGGGGTCAGCGGGCCAGCAGGTCGCGGATCGCCCCGACGACGACGTCCGGCGCCTCCTCGGCCATGAAGTGGCCGGCCGCGACGGTGCGGTGGTCGAGGTCGGGCGCCCACGCCCGCCACAGCGCGGCCGCGTCGAAGCCGAGCGCGGCGCCCCAGTCCTGCTGCAGCACGGTCACCGGCATGGCCAGCCGGCGGCCGGCCGCGCGGTCGGCCGCGTCGTGCTCGAGGTCGGTCCCGGCGCTGGCCCGGTAGTCGGCGACGATCGAGGGCACCCGCTCGCGCGACGCGCGCAGGTACTCGGCGCGCACGTCGGCGGGGAACAGCCCCTCCCGGCCCCAGCCGTCGAGGAACGAGCCGAAGAACGCGTCGGCGGTCGCGGCGATCATCGCCTCGGGCAGGCCCGGCGGCTGGGCCATCAGGTAGAGGTGCCAGGCCACCGACGCCCGCACGCCGGAGAGGATGTCCCAGGAGTCGAGGGTCGGCAGCACGTCGAGGGAGCACAGGTGGGTGACGGCGTCGGGGGAGTCCAGGCCGGCGCGCACCGCCACCAGGGCGCCGCGGTCGTGGCCGGCGAGGGCGAACCGCTCGTGGCCCAGCGCGCGGGCGGCGGCCACGACGTCGGCGGCCATCGTGCGCGCGCTGTAGGTGTCCGGGCCGGTGGCCTCGGGGGCGTCGCTGGCGCCGTAGCCGCGCAGGTCGGGGCAGATGACGGTGCGCCCGGCCGCGAGGGCGGGGGCCACGAGCCGCCACATGAGCGAGGTCTGCGGGAAGCCGTGCAGCAGCACCAGGGCGGGGCCGCTGCCGAGCACGGCCACCGACAGCTCGACGCCGTCGGTGCCGGGGACGCGGGTGCGGGTGGCACCGGGGATCTCGGGGGTCATGCCGGCCACCCTGGGCGCGGCCGATGAGCATCCGATGAGCGGCGTGCGCATCGGCGTGCTCGGGCCCGTCGAGGCCCGCGACGCCGCCGGCCGCGCGCTGCCCCTGGGCGGCCCGCGGCACCGCGAGTTGCTGGCCCGGCTGGTGGTCGCCCGCGGCCGCGTCGTCCCGCTGGCGGTGCTCGTCGACGACCTGTGGGAGGTCCCGGCCGACGGCGCGGTCGCCGCCGTCCGCACCTTCGTCGCCGCGCTGCGCCGCGGGCTCGAGCCGGGCCGCCCGCCGCGCACCCCCGCCCGGCTGCTGGTCACCGAGGGCCCCGGCTACGCGCTGCGCGGCGTCGCCGTGGACGCCTGGGACGTCGAGCGCACGCTGGCCGGCCCGGCCGACCTCCCGGCCCTCGAGGCGGTGCTCGCCGCCTGGCGCGGCCCGGCCCTGGCCGACGTCGGCGACCGGCCGTGGGCGGCGCCCGACCGCGCGCGGTGGGCCGAGCTGCACGCCACCGCCGTCGAGCGGTCGGCCGCCGCCCTGCTCGACCTCGACCGCCCGGCCGCCGCCGTCGCGCGGCTGGACGCGCACGTCACCGGCTCGCCGTGGCGGGAGGAGGGCTGGCGGCTGCTCGCGCTGGCCCTCTACCGCGCCGGCCGCGCCCCCGACGCCCTCGCCGTGCTGCGCCGCGCCCGCGCCCGGCTGGCCGGCGAGCTCGGCCTCGACCCGGGCGCGCGGCTCGCCGAGCTGGAGGGGCAGGTGCTCCGGCGCGACCCGGCGCTGGACCGCCGGACCGCCGACGCGGTGTGGTCGCGGGCGGCCCGCAGCTGGGAGGGCGCCGTCGCGCCGGGCTCGCGGGCCCGGCTGGAGTCGTCGGTGACGCTGCTGCGCGCGCTCGCCGTCAGCGGCGCGGCCGGCCTCGCCGCCGCCCGCGAGCAGCGGCTGGCCACGGTCGCCGCGGCCGAGGAGACCGGCGACCCGCTGCTCACCGCCCGCGTCGTCGGCAGCTTCGACGTCCCCTCGGTGTGGCCCCGCTCCGACGACCCGGAGGGCTCGGCGCGGCTCGTGGCCGCCGCCGAGCGGGCGCTGCGCCGGCTGCCGGAGGACGCCCCCGCCCCGCTGCGCGCCCGGCTGCTCACCACGGTCGCGGTCGAGTCCCGCGGGCTGCCCGGCGACCGCGGGCCCGCCGCCGCCCGCGCCGCGGAGCAGATCGCCCGCGCGGCCGGTGACCCCGCGCTGCTCGCCTCCGCGCTCGGCGCGGTCTACCTGCACACCTGCGCCCGCGCCGGCCTGGCCGCCGCGCGCGACGCGATCGGCGCGGAGGTGGTGGCGCTGGCCGAGCGGGCGGGCCTCGACGACGCGCTCGTCCTCGGCCACCTCGTGCGGCTGCAGGCCCGCACCGCGCTCGGCGACCTCGGCGGCGCCGCCGCGCACGCCGACGTCCTCGACCGCCTCGCCGTCGTCGGCGAGCGGCCGCTGGCCGCGGTGTTCACCGGCGCCTGGCGGGCGCTGCGCCGGGTGACCGCGGGCGGCCCGGAGGACGGGCTGCGCGCCGCGCTGGAGCGGGTGGCGGCCTCCGGGATGCCCGGGGTGGCCGCCGGCCTGGTGCCGCTGGCGCTCACCTGCCTGCGGGTGAGCCGGGGCGAGCCCGCGCGGGAGGAGGGCGACGCCGGCCCCCACGCGCCCTGGGTGCGGCCGCACCTGCTGCTCGCCGACGGCCGCGACGGCGAGGCCGCGGCGGCTTTGCGCGGGCTGCCCGACCCGCCGCCGGGGCTGCTGCTCGAGGCGCTGTGGGTGCTCGCCGGGCGGGCCGCTGCGGCGACCGGCGACCGGGACCTGGCCCGGCGGGCGGCGGAGGCACTGGCGCCGGCCGCGGAGGAGCTCGCCGCCGGCAGCGGCCTGCTCACCGCCGGGCCGGTGGGGGAGACGCTGGCGCTGCTCGGCTGAGCGTCAGACCTGCACGGCGGTGCCGCAGACCCCGCAGACCTCGAGCGTCTCCCGCCGCCAGCGCGCCACCGGCACGAAGAACAGCGAGAACTGGCGGAACTGCCGGATGCGTGTCCACTGCGTCGTGTTGCCGCAGCGCGGGCAGGTGCGGACCTCGCCCGGCCCGAGGACCTTCTGCTTGGTGCCGAACCCGAAGAGGAGGAACATCCCGCCAGCGTAGGGACGCGGTGTCGGGGGCCGCCGCGCGTGCGACCCTCCTCCCGTGGCGCGGGTGGGGCTGGTGCTGGGCGGGGGCGGCGTGGTGGGGCAGGCCTACCACGCGGGCGTGCTGGCGGTGCTCCAGCACGACGCGGGCTGGGACGCCCGCACCGCCGACGTCGTCGTGGGCACCTCCGCGGGGTCGATCACCGGCACCCTGCTGCGCGCCGGCGTCTCCCCGGAGGACCTCGCCGCGTGGACGGTGAAGGCGCCGCTGTCCGGCGACGACGGCGTGCTGCGCACCATCGCCACCACCGAGGTGCCCGAGCTCGCGCCGTTCCGCCCGCTCGACGTGTTCCGCCGGCCGATGCGGCTGCCCGGGCCGCCGCTGGTCGCCCGGGCGCTGACCCGCCCGTGGCGCTTCCGCCCGCTGGCCGCGGGCATGACCCTGCTCGCCCCCGGCCGGCACGACATCGTGTCCCAGCTCGGCGCGCTGCGGGAGGTCGAGGGCGCCGGCTGGCCCGAGCGCCTGTGGATCACCGCGGTGCGCCGCCGCGACGGCCGCCGCGTCGTCTTCGGCCGGCCCGGCTCGCCGCCGGCGCCGGTGCACCTCGCCGTCGCCGCCTCCTGCGCGGTGCCCGGTTACTTCACGCCGGTGCAGATCGGCCGGCACGCCTACGTCGACGGCGGCGTCCACTCGGCCACCAACGCGGCGGTGCTGCGCGGCACCGGCGTCGACGTCGTCGTGGTGGTCGCCCCGATGAGCGGCTCGCCGGGCTGGCGGCAGGACCTCACCGCCGCCATGCGCCGCTACTCCCAGCGGCAGCTCGACCGGGAGGTGCGCGCCCTGGAGGGGGCCGGGATCCGCACCGTCGTGTTCACCCCCGGCGCGGCCGAGCAGGAGGTCATGGGCGCGGACATGATGTCGCGCGAGCGCCTCGACGAGGTCCTGCAGCAGTCGTTCCTGCGGGCCGGCGAGCACGCCGCCTCCCCGGAGGTCGCCGGTCTGCTGCGCAGGGCGGCCGGCCGGGACTGACCCCGCTCCCCGTCCGCCCGGGTGTGACCGGCGTCCAGCGACTAGGTTCGTCCCCTGGACGGGACGTCGGCGCAGGGGGTGCACGTGGGCAGGTCGGTGCTGGTGACCGGCGGCAACCGGGGGATCGGGCTGGCCATCGCCCGCTCCTTCGCCGAGCAGGGCGACGCGGTGGCCGTCACCCACCGCGGCAGCGGCGCCCCCGACGGGCTGTTCGGCGTGCGGTGCGACGTCACCGACGCCGGGGCCGTCGACCGCGCGTTCGCCGAGGTCGAGGAGCACCAGGGCCCGGTGGAGGTGCTGGTGAGCAACGCCGGCATCACCCGCGACGGGCTGCTCATGCGCATGAAGGAGGACGACTTCACCGACGTCCTCGACGCCAACCTCACCGCCGCCTACCGCGTGACCAGGCGCGCGGTGCCGAAGATGGTGCGCGCCCGGTCGGGGCGGATCGTGTTCATCAGCTCGGTCGTCGGGCTGCTCGGCTCGGCCGGCCAGACCAACTACGCGGCGAGCAAGGCGGGGCTGGTGGGCCTGGCCCGCTCGATCGCCCGCGAGCTCGGCAGCCGCAACATCACCGCGAACGTCGTCGCGCCGGGCTTCGTGCGCACCGACATGACCGCGGAGCTGCCCGAGAAGCGGCAGCAGGAGATCCTCGGGCAGGTGCCGCTGGGGCGGTACGCCGAGGCCGACGAGATCGCCGCCGTCGTCCGCTTCCTCGCGAGCGACGCGGCCGGATACGTCACCGGGGCGGTCGTCCCGGTCGACGGCGGACTGGGGATGGGGCACTGATGAGCGGCATTCTCGAGGGCAAGAAGGTCCTCGTCACCGGCGTGCTGACCGAGGCGTCGATCGCCTTCGCCACGGCGCGGATCGCCCAGGAGCAGGGCGCCACCGTGGTGCTGTCGAACTTCGGCCGCGCGCTGTCGCTGTGCCAGCGGATCGCCAAGCGGCTGCCGCAGGAGGCGGCCGTCGTCGAGCTCGACGTGACGGACACCGGGCACCTGGACTCGCTGGCCGGCCGGCTGCGCGAGGCGGGCTTCGACACCCTCGACGGCGTCGTGCACTCCATCGGCTTCGCGCCGCAGGAGGCGATGGGGGAGGGCTTCCCGGAGGTCGCCTGGGAGCACGCGGCGACCGCGTTCCAGGTGTCCTCGTGGTCCTACGCCTCGCTCACCCAGGCCTGCCGGCCGCTGCTGGCCAACCCGTCCTCGGTCGTCGGGCTCACCTTCGACGCGTCGGTCGCCTGGCCGGTCTACGGCTGGATGGGCGCGGCGAAGGCGGCGCTGGAGTCGGTCAGCCGCTACGTCGCCCGCGAGCTCGGCCCCGAGGGCGTGCGGTCCAACATCGTCGCCGCGGGCCCGCTGCGCAGCATGGCCATGAAGTCCATCCCGGGCAGCGCCCGGTTCGAGGAGGCGTGGGAGGGCCGCGCGCCGCTGGGCTGGTCGGTCACCGACACCGAGCCCGCCGGCAAGGCCGTCGTCGCCCTGCTGTCGGACTGGTTCCCCGCCACCACCGGCGAGATCGTGCACGTCGACGGCGGGTTCCACGCCGTGGGCGTGTGACGGGTCCCACCGTCCGTCCCGCATCCGCGCCTCCCGGCGCACAGGAAGAGAGCACGTGCCCCGCGCGACCGTCGACCTGAACCCCGGCCAGCGACCCGACGAGGACCCCTCGCTGGCCGTCCGCAACAACGGGGGCGCGCAGCCCTCGGCCACGCCTGCCCCGCCCGGCCGCCGCGAGGCGCTGCTGGTGCTGTCCTTCGGCGGCCCCCGCGGCCGCGACGACGTCATGCCGTTCCTGGAGAACGTCACCCGCGGCCGCGGCGTCCCGCGCGAGCGGCTGCTCGACGTCGCCGAGCACTACCACCACTTCGGCGGCGTCAGCCCGATCAACGAGCAGAACGAGGCCCTGGTCGCCGCGATCCGCGAGGACCTCGCCGCGAACGGCGTCGACCTGCCTGTCTACTGGGGCAATCGCAACTGGGACCCCTACGTCGAGGACGTCTGGCAGCAGATGACCGACGACGGCGTCGAGCACGCCTACGTGCTCGCGACGTCGGCCTACGCCTCCTACTCCGGCTGCCGGCAGTACCACGAGGACGTCGCCCGGGCCCGGATCGCCACCGGCGGGGGCCCGACGGCGGAGAAGCTGCCGCACTACTTCGACGGCGCCGGCTTCGTGCGGGCCAACGCCGACGCGCTCGCCGCCGCCCTCGCGCAGCTCCCCGAGGAGCACCGCGCCACCGCCCGCCTGGTGGCCACCGCGCACTCCATCCCCGACGCGATGGCCGAGGTGGCCGGCCCCGACGGGCACGCCTACGAGGACGAGCTCCTGGCCGCCGCGCGCGCCGTCGTCGACGCCGTCGAGCCGGGCCGCGCCTTCGACCTGGTCTGGCAGTCGCGCAGCGGCCCGCCGTCGGTGCCGTGGCTGGAACCCGACGTCAACGACCACCTGCGCGCGCTGCACGAGAACGGCGAGACGGCGGTCGTGCTGTTCCCCGTCGGCTTCGTCAGCGACCACCTCGAGGTGATCTGGGACCTCGACAACGAGGCGAAGGAGACCGCCGAGGAGCTCGGGCTGGCGTTCGTCCGGGCCGGGACGGCCGGCACCCACCCGGCGTTCGTGGCGATGGTGCGCGAGCTGCTGCAGGAGCGGCGCGCCGGCGGCGAGCCCCGGCTGGGCACCGACTGCCCGGCCGCGTGTTGCTTCGTCCAGCGGCCGGCGGCCCGCCCCGCCTGACCAGGCGACGCCGACCCCGTTGACGGGCCCCGGCCCCCGGGTGGAACGTCTGTGCACCGGGGGCCGGACGAGGACGGGATGCCATGACCCCTGACACGGTCCCTGGGCCGGCGATCGAGGTCGCTCCCGCCAACGCCGCGCAGCTGGGTGCCTGGGACGGCGCGCAGGGCGCGTTCTGGGCTGCCCAGGCCGACCGCTTCGACCGGGCGGTGGCCCGCTACGACGCCGCCTTCCTCGCCGCGGCGGAGCTCCGCCCGGGCGACCGGGTCCTCGACGTCGGCTGCGGCACCGGGGCCACCACCCGCGCTGCCGCCCGGATCACCGGCTCCGCCCTCGGGGTGGACCTGTCCGCGGCGATGCTCGAGGTGGCCCGGCGGCGGGCCGCCGAGGAGGGCGTCGACGGCGCCCGGTTCGAGCAGGCCGACGCGCAGGTGGCCGCCTTCCCGCCGGCGTCCTTCGACGTGGCGGTCAGCCGCACCGGCGCGATGTTCTTCGCCGACCCGGTGGCGGCGCTGGCCAACGTCGGCCGGGCGCTGGTGCCCGGCGGCCGGCTGGTCCTGCTGGTGTGGCAAGCGCTGGAGGCCAACGAGTGGATGACCGAGATCCTGGGGGCGTTGGCCGCCGGGCGCCCTCTGCCGGTGCCGCCGCCGGACGCGCCCGGGCCGTTCTCCCTGGCCGATCCGGCGCGCATCCGCAGGGTGCTGGCCGATGCGGGTCACGCTCAGGTGGAGGTCGAGGGTCTCGCCGAGCCGGAGTGGTTCGGCGCCGACGCCGACGATGCCGTCGGCTTCGTCCTGGGCCTGGCCGGCTGGATGCTCGACGGCCTCGACGACGCCGCCCGGGAGGGCGCGGTCGCCGACCTGCGCCGCCGGATGGCGGCCCACGCCGGACCGGGCGGCGTCGAGCTGGGCTCGGCCGCCTGGCTGGTCACCGCGCGCCGGGCGTGACCGCCTCCCGCCACACCGGCGCGACCGTGCGCGCGTAGCGCCGGCCGAACACCGCCGACAGCACGCCGGTCACCGGCGCGGGGACGGTGGCCCGGAGCACCGCCCGGTCGCCGTCGCTGATCCCGTCGGTCAGCCAGGCGAAGAACGAGCCCGCGTCGGAGGGGGAGCGGTGCCGCAGCCGCCCGGTGACCGCCCGCCACTCCGCGGTCCCCTCGTGCCCGGCCAGCAGCGGCTCGAGCTCGCGCTCCTCGTGGTCGAGGTGGGCGCCCACGACCTCGCGGGTGCGCCCGACGCTGGCCCGGGCCGCCGCGGCGTCGGCCGCCGACCCGGTGCGGGCCAGGGCGGTCAGCGCGTCGTCGGTCTGCGCCAGGGCGGCCGACATCGCCGCGTGCTCGTCCTCCATCTCGTCGAGCAGCTCGCGCGCCACGCCGGTGCCGGCGAGGAAGGGCCAGACGTGGGCGTCCTCGCCCTCGTGGTGGTGGGTGAGCTCGCGGCGCAGGTTGGCGAAGGCCCGCCCCAGCCCCGCTGCGCGGGCCCGGTCGCCCTCGGGCCAGACCTCCAGCGCGGCGGCCAGCCGGTCGAGGTCACGGCGGACCGCGTTGTGGATCAGGCCGTTCATCGTCGGCGCCGTCATGCCCGCGCACCGTAGCGCCGGGACGGCCGCCGGCGGGCGGTCAGGAGCGCGGGACGGCGTTGTGGGCGGCGACGGTGGCCTCGCGGACGGCGTCGGCCAGCGGGCGCAGCGCGTGGTCGCGGGCGGCGGCCTGGCCCTGGGTGACCGCGCCGCCCGGGGTGTCGGCCATCGCGAGGTCCAGCACCCGGGACAGCCGCTGCGCGCGCGCCAGCACCGACAGCGCCAGCGGGTCGGTGTCCGGCGGCAGGCCCGGCGCCTGCGCGCCGGCCATGCTGCTCAGCAACGCCGGCACCTCGGGGTGCCAGCGGGCGAGGTCGAGGCGGGCCAGGGTGCGGGCGGCGTCGCCGACGGCGAGGTCGAGCGCCCCGGACACCGCGCGCAGCGAGCCCTCCACCGGCGGCGGCGCCGGCGGGACGCCGGCCAGGTCCACCGCCGTCCAGGACACCACCTCCGGGCCGGCGGCCTCGGGCACCAGCGCCACCCGGTCGCCCACCGCCGCCTGGCCGGCCTCCAGGGCCAGCGCCGCGAGGCCCGGCGCCCGCGGCAGCCCGCGGACGTCGCCGGGCACCGGCAGCACCAGCCGGACCCGCCGCTCGCCGAGCCCGCGCAGCGCCGTGAGCGCCCAGCCCAGCGGCACCGTGCCCGGCGCCCCGGGCATCCCGGTCACCTGGTGGGCGCGGTCGTCGGCCAGCGCGTCCAGCGCTTCGTCGGTGGAGGTGCGGCCGGTCAGCCACGCGGTCGCCCAGACCGCGAACCGGCCCGCGAGGAGCTCGTGCACGCCGCGAGGCTACGTGGCGGTGGCGCCCCCGCGTCCGGGCCGCCGCTGCGGCGCCCGCCGTCTGGGAGACTGGCGGCATGGCTGCGTGGGTGCTCTGGCTGGTCGCCGCGGGGCTGTTCACCGCCGGCGAGATCGTCAGCCTCGACCTGGTCCTGCTCATGTTCGCCGGCGGGGCGCTGGGCGGCGCGGCCGTGGCCCTGGCAGGTGGAGGCGTCCCCGTCCAGCTGATCGCCTTCCTCGCGGTCTCGGCGTTCCTCATCGCGAGCGTGCGGCCGATCGCCAAGGCGCACCTGGAGCGGCGGACGCCGGAGCAGATCGACGGCGTCCAGACGCTGGTGGGCCGCACCGCCGTCGTCACCCGGCAGGTCGGTCGTTCCAGTGGCCGCATCCAGGTGGGCGCCGACGAGTGGACCGCCCGCGCGGAGTTCGACGACACCTTCGAGGTCGGCACGACCGTCCGCATCCTGCAGGTCGACGGCGCGACCGCGGTGGTGGGCGAGGCGTTCGCCGGACACTGACGCCGCTCCGTCACCTGCGGGGCCGCAGGACCGGGGATCATGAGGTCCCACGACCGAGACCCGGAGGCCGCCCGTGAGCCCTGCCCTGATCGCCCTGATCGTCGTCGTCGTGCTGTTCCTGGTGGTGGCGGCCAAGGCGGTGACGATCGTCCCGCAGGCCCAGGCCAAGGTGGTCGAGCGCCTCGGTCGTTACAGCCGCACGCTCTCGCCGGGCCTGTCGTTCCTCGTGCCCTTCGTCGACCGGGTGCGGGCCACCATCGACCTGCGCGAGCAGGTGGTCTCGTTCCCGCCGCAGCCGGTGATCACCTCGGACAACCTGCAGGTCGGCATCGACACCGTCGTCTACTTCCAGGTCACCGACCCGCGGCTGGCCGTGTACGGCATCGCGAACTACATCACCGGCATGGAGCAGCTGACCACGACGACGCTGCGCAACGTCGTCGGCGGGCTCAACCTCGAGGGCGCGCTCACCGGGCGCGACGGGATCAACAGCCAGCTGCGCGAGGTCCTCGACGGCACCACCGGCCCGTGGGGGCTGCGGGTGGCGCGCGTCGAGATCAAGGCGATCGACCCGCCGCCCTCGATCCGCGACTCCATGGAGAAGCAGATGCGCGCCGACCGCGACAAGCGGGCGATCATCCTGCAGGCCGAGGGTGCGCGGCAGTCGGCGATCACCACCGCCGAGGGGCAGAAGGCCTCGGCCATCCTGTCGGCCGAGGGCCGCAAGCAGGCGGCGATCCTCGAGGCGGAGGCCGAGCGGCAGAGCCGGATCCTGCGCGCCGAGGGTGAGCGGGCCGCGCTGTTCCTCCAGGCGCAGGGACAGGCGAAGTCGATCGAGACGGTGTTCCAGGCCATCCACGACGGCAAGCCCGACCAGGGCCTCCTGGCCTACCAGTACCTGCAGACGCTGCCGCAGATCGCCCAGGGCGACGCGAACAAGATGTGGATCGTCCCGAGTGAGTTCAGCAAGGCGCTGGAGGGGCTGTCCCGCCTCGGCGGGGGAGACGGCGAGAGCCGCTCGTTCCTCGACGTCCCGGCACCGGGCGACGGCGGTGCGCCGTCGCGGCCGATCGACACCAGCAGCTGGTTCGAGTCGCGGCTGCCGCCGGCCGCCGCGCAGCCCGAGGCACGCATCGAGATGAGCAGCATCGCCGACGAGGGGCCGGCCGTGCCCTCCCCGCAGCTGCCGCCCACGACCGACCTGGCCCGCGCCGCCGAGAACGGCGTGGCCCGGCGCGACGAGGAGCCGCCGGCCTGACGGGGTCGTGCTCCCGCGCGGGGGCGCACGACCCCGTCAGTCCTTGAGCAGGCCCTCGCGGAGCTTGGCCAGGGTCTGGCTGAGCAACCGGGACACGTGCATCTGCGAGATGCCGATGTCGGCGGCGATCTGCGACTGGGTCATGTTCCCGAAGAACCGCAGGATGAGGATGCGCCGCTCGCGGGCCGGGATGGTGGCCAGCAGCGGCTGCAGCGACTCGCGGTACTCCACGCCCTCCAGCGCCGCGTCCTCCTCGCCGAGGGTGGCGGCCAGCGTGGGGGAGTCGTCCTCGCCCGAGAGCCGCTCGTCCAGCGAGCTGCTGCGGTAGGCGTTGGCCACCGCCAGCCCCTCGAGGACCTCCTCGCGCGGGATGCCCAGGTGCTCGGCGAGCTCCGACGGCGTCGGCGCCCGGCCGTTCTTCTGCGCCAGCTCGCCGACGGCGGAGTTCAGCGACAGGTGCAGCTCCTGCAGCCGGCGCGGCACCCGCACCGACCAGCCCTGGTCGCGGAAGTGTCGCTTGATCTCGCCGGTGATCGTGGGCACGGCGAAGGAGAGGAACTCCACGCCGCGGTTCGGGTCGAACCGGTCGATGGCCGCGATCAGCCCCAGCGTGCCGACCTGCAGCAGGTCGTCGAACGGCTCGCCGCGGTTGCTGAACCGGCGGGCGAAGTGCCGGACCAGGGGCAGGTGCTCCTCGACCAGGATCTCGCGCAGCCGCTCGCGCCGCGGGTCGTCCTTCTCCAGCGTCGCGAGCTCGGCGAACAGCGGCGCGGTGCGCTCGGCGCGGCGCCGGTTGTCCGAGACCGGGGGGCTGTCGGACTCCGCGGTGAGCCGGTCGGTGGCCGGGGTCGCGCTGACCGCGGGCGCGTCCTCGGCGTCGGTCGTGTCCTCGGGGGTCGTGTCCTCGGGGGTCGTGTCCTCGGGGGTCGCGTCCTCGGGGGTCTCCGTGTCGTCGTGCAGAGGGTCCTCCTCGACGGCCCGGCTGCCGGCGGCGGCGGACGTCACGGGGCGACCGAGAGGTCGCTGTCCAGGTGGCCGGCGAGCTCACCGGGGCGCTGCCCGGGCAGGTACTTGTCCATGGAGATGACGGCGACGGCGGAGTCGCTGCCGTCGCCGGCCGGCACCGTCGCCTGGGTGGCGGGACGGCCCTCGACGTTGTCGGCGAGGGTCTGCAGCACCGTCCAGCCGAAGCCGTCGCGCGGGACGTCGGTCCCCTCGGCGGTGGGCACCCACGCGTCGATGTGCAGGCCGCTGCGGGTGGTCTCGAACACGACGGTCAGCGGTGCGTCGCCGAGGGCGACCGAGGCGAGGGTCGCGCAGGCCTCGTCGACGGCCAGGCGCAGGTCCTCGACCGAGTCGAGGTCGTAGTCCATGCGGATGGCCAGGTCACCGGCCATCGCCCGCACCGCGGGGAGCTGGGTCGGCGTGCTCGGCACGCGCAGTTCCAGTCGTTCGGCGCGCCGCCCGTCCTGGGCGAGGGCACTCCTCGGGTCCGCCATGCGTCGTCTGCTCCTCATCGTCCGCCTCGGCCGCCCGCCCGCCGGAGGCGGGACGACGGCGACCGGGACCAGTCTGCCCGCCGGGGTCCTCCCGGCGCCGGGCGGGGCGCGGGCCTCCACCCGCTCCGCCGCCAGCGGCGGGGGCTACCCCGCGCCGCTGGCGGGCAAACGCCGCTCCAGAGGGACGGGGTGCGGTTGCCGGGCCCCGGCTCCTGTTGTCGACTGGTCCCGGATGAACGCCAGCCAGGGGAGCGCGCCGCCGGGGCCCCGTCCCGTCGTGGACGAGGGCCCGGCGGCATTGGTCGCGGCGCTCGAGGACGCGCCGTCGGCGCTGTGGTTCGTGACCGGCCCGGAGCAGCACACCGTCTGGGCCAACGCCCGCGCTCGCGAGCTCGGCCCGGCACCCGACGACCTGCCCGTGGTGGGCGGCCGCCCGGTCGCGGAGATCGTGGCCAGCGTGCTGCGCACCGGCCGGCCGGAGACCCTCAGTGGGTCCCTGGTGCACGGCGGTCCCGCGGTGACGGTGTCGGTCCGCCCGCTGGCGGCCGGCGACGACCCCGGCGCGGTGCTGGTCGTCGAGGGCCCGGAGGGCGCGGGGCCGCTGCCCGGTGACGGCGAGACCCCGCCCGACGTCGTCGCGGAGGCCCAGCACTCGCTGTTGCCGCCCTCCCTCCCGCTGCTGCCCGACGTCCGGCTGTCGGGCAGCTACCACCCCGCCACCTCCGAGCGCGCCGCCGGCGGCGACTGGTACGACGTCGTCTCCCTCGGCCACGGCCGGCTGGCCCTGGTCATCGGCGACGCCGTCGGCTCCGGGGTCCCGGCGGCGGCCGCGATGAGCCGGCTGCGCGGGGCCATGCGCTCCAGCGCGCTGCGCGACCCCGCCCCGGCCGCGGTGCTCGGCGCGCTCGACGACTTCGCCGCCCAGATGGAGGACGTGCAAGGCGCCTCGGTGTTCTACGCGGTGCTCGACGCCGCCACCGGGGCGCTGTCGTTCGCCGCCGCCGGGCACCCCGCGCCGCTGCTGGTGCACGCCGACGGCGGCACGAGCTACCTGCCGGTCACCGCCCGCCCGCCGCTGGGCACGCTGCCCGGTGCGGCCACCCCGGTCGCCCGCGCCGAGCTCGAGCCCGGCGCCACGCTGGTCCTCTACTCCGACGGCGCCGTCGCCGCGCCAGGGCCGCCGCCGTCGGAGGGCCTCGGCCGGCTCACCGCGGTGGCCCGGGCCGCGCTCGCCGACCCCGACGCGCTCGACGCCGAGGCGGTGGCCGGGCTGGCCGCGCGCATCGCCGACGGGCTGCTCACCGGCGACGGCCGGCCCGACGACGTCGCCGTCCTGGTCGCCCACCGCCGGGCGCGCTCGGTGGAGCCGCTGCACCTCGACCTCACCGCGGTGCCCGCCGCGCTCCCGGCCGTGCGCCGGCGGCTGTCCGCCTGGCTCACCGCCCTCGGCATGGGCGAGCAGGACCGGGTCGGGGTGATGGTGGCCGTGGGGGAGGCCTGCGCCAACGCCGCCGAGCACGCCTACCGCGGCACCGAGCCCGGGCCGATGCGGGTGACGGCGGCGGTCGACGTGGACGGCGTCCTCACCGTCACCGTCCACGACGAGGGCACCTGGCGGCCGCCGGACCGCGACCCCGGCGACCGCGGCCGCGGGCTGCTGATCATGCGCCAGCTCGTCGACGGCATGGTCGTGCGCGGCGAGCACGGCACCACGGTCACGCTGCGCACCCGGCTGCGGCAGACGCCTGACGAGGAACCCGAGCACCCGGCGGGCGGCACCGACGCGAGCATCGTCGTCGACCGCGACGGCGGCAGCCCGGTGGTGCGGGCGGCCGGCGACGTCGACATGGTCAGCGCCGAGCAGCTGCGCATCCGGCTGCTCGAGGCCAGCCACGGCGGCACCGTCCGGGTCGAGCTCGACCTCGCGCAGGTGACCCTCTTCAGCAGCGCCGCCGTGCGGGTGGTGCTCGCCGTGGCCGCGATCGCCGAGGCCGAGGGGTGGCGGCTGGTCGTGCACGCCCCGGACGGCGGGGTGACCCGGCACATCCTCGAGGTCAGCGGGCTGGAACGGCTGGTCGAGCTGCGCTGACGGGTGGTCCCCGTTTACGGGACCCTCTAGGTGCCCATCCACGGGGCGTGAGACTCCGGCGCAGCGACGTGCACGGCCCCGGCTGGACCCGGCGCCGGGCCGGCCGCGGCTTCTCCTACCGCGACGAGACCGGCGCGCTGATCCGCGACCCCGAGCGGCTCGACCGCATCAAGGGCATCGCGATCCCGCCCGCGTGGAAGGACGTCTGGATCTGCCCGTGGCCCAACGGGCACATCCAGGCCACCGGCCTCGACGCCGCCGGGCGGCGCCAGTACCGCTACCACGACGCCTGGCGGGCCCGCCGCGACGCCGAGAAGCACGAGCGGGTGCTGGCCATCGCCTCCGAGCTGCCCGACGTCCGCGAGCGGGTGGCCGCCGCGCTGCGCACCCGCGGACCCAACCGCGAGCGGGTGCTCGCCTGCGCGCTGCGGCTGCTCGACCTCGGCACGTTCCGCATCGGCAGCGAGGAGTACGCCGAGGAGAACGGCACCTACGGGCTGGCGACGCTGCGCCGGGAGCACGTCTCCGTCCGCGGCGAGCGCACCTACTTCCGCTACACCGCCAAGGGCGGCATCGAGCGGGAGGTCGAGATCACCGACCGCCCGACGGCGACCGTCGTCCGCCAGCTGCTGGAGCGGCCCGACGACGCCGGCGACGAGCTGCTGGCCTACCAGCTCGAGGACGGCAGCTGGCGCGACGTCACCAGCGACGAGATCAACGCCTACCTGAAGGAGGTCAGCGGCGCGGAGATCACCGCCAAGGACTTCCGGACGTGGAACGCCACGGTGATGATGGCCGCCGCCCTGGCCGAGCAGCCCGCGCCGAGGAACAAGACGGCGCGCAACAAGACGATCCGCGAGGCCTACGTGCGGGTGTCCGAGCACCTCGGCAACACCCCGGCGGTGTGCAAGGCCAGCTACGTCGACCCGCGGGTGGTCGACCGGTACGAGCACGGCGAGACGGTGGCCGAGGCCCTCGCGGACCTGGCCGACTCCGAGGGCACCCGGGACACCCAGAAGGTGCTCGAGCAGGCCGTGTGTCGTCTCCTGTCCGCTTAGTCTCCCTGTCCGCTTGGTCGGCCCCCTGCAGGGTCCCGCCGCGAGCGTGCGAGCGGTGGGGGCAGGGGTCCTCCCGGCGGCTGCTGTCCGCCTAGGCGGCCCGCCGGGAACGGGCCCGGAGACGCCGCGAGGCCCCGCCGGAGCGGGGCCTCGCGGGGTGGTGCGGAGGTCGGGTCAGCGGGCGCTGCTGTCCACGATGGTGAACAGGTCGATCAGGCCGGTGACCTCCAGCGGGCGGGTGACCGCCCGGGTGGTGGCGACCAGGCGCAGGTCGACCTCGCGGGCGCGCGCGGACTTCTGCGTCTCGACGAGGACGGCCAGGCCGGCCGAGCCGAGGAACTGGACGCCGGACAGGTCGATGACCAGCTCGCGGGGCTGCTGCTCGAGCTGGGTGTCCAGCGAGGAGCGCAGCACCGGGGCGGTGAAGGTGTCGACCTCGCCGACGACCGTCACCGTGACCGCGCCGTCCTCACCGGTGGAGGTCGAGAGGGTGATCACGTCGTCGAAGGGTGCCTCCGTGCCCTCGTTCGACACGTCGTGCTGCCCCCCGGCGGGCAGGTCGGATGCGGTCACGGACACAGCTCCTCTCAGTGGCCACGCCGATCGGGCGGCCACCGGTCAATCTACCGCCGCGCGGGCCGGGGGTGTCGTCGCCCCCGTCTGCCACGCGGTCCTGGGAGCGCCGCCGGCGGTCGGCCGGGCGGCGCGTGCGGCTGCCTGCTCAACCGCACGCCCAACGTAGACAACCGGATGGCAGACCGCCAACCAGCCCGGGCGGGTGCCCGGGCCGGTCGGCGGATCGGGTGAGGAGGTGCGTCCGAGCGGGTGTCCGCCGGGGAGGGCCGGCGGGCACCCGGGGCCTCAGGAGTCGATCACGTGGACGGCCGACTCCTCGGGGCCCTCGCCACCGGCGCGGACGTCGGCGGTCGCCTCGACGTCGTCGGCGGTCTTGTTGGTGCCCGAGTCGCTGTCGAAGGTCGTGGAGGTGTCCTGCTCCAGCTGCATCGCGGCGGCCTGCGGGTCCTCGGCGGGGCGGACGCCGGGCTGCACGTCGGGCACCTCGCGGTCCAGCCGCCCGCTCAGCGACTCGCCGGCCTGCTGCTCGTAGGCGGTGGTGCCGGTGTCGAGGACGGCGCCGGGGTCCTCGCCGGGCAGCGGCGCGAACTCGGGGTCCTCGGCCGACTGCATGGTCGGCGAGTCGTCCTGGGCGACCTCCGGGATGCCCTCGTCCTCGGGGAACACGTCCCGGGCGGTCTGGCCCTCGGTGCGCGGGGCACGGGCGTCGTCAGGGGTGCCGGTGAGGCCGCGCTCGTCGTCGGGGAAGTCGGCGTCGTTCTGGGCGGAGTGCAGCGCACCGCTGTTCTCGGTCACGGGGTCCCTTCCTCTCGGGCCGACGGGACAGGGGTCCCGGCGGCGGGCTGTCCTTCGCCTACCCGCCGCCCGCCGGGCCATGCGGGCAGGCGCGTTGCTCCCCTCACGGCATGAGGCGGTGCACGACCGGGTAGCGGGCGGCCATGGCGATCCCCGACGAGGTGCAGCGGACCATCGAACCGGTCCGCCGCTGGGCGCAGGACCAGGAGCGCGGCTACAACGGCGACGAGGACCGCCCGCTCGGCGGCTTCCTCGGCGCGATGGGGGTCTACAGCGCCGCCGTGGCCGCGGGCGCCGCCGTCGTGCGGGCCTCCGGCCGCGAGCTGCCCTCCCGCATCCCGCTCGGCGACGCCCTCCTGCTCACCGTCGGCACGTTCCGGCTGGCCCGCCGGATCGCCAAGGACCCGGTGACCAGCCCGCTGCGCGCGCCCTTCGCCCGCTTCCAGGGCGCCTCGGGCGAGGCGGAGCTCGCCGAGGACCTGCGCGTGGAGCACGGCTGGAAGCACGCCGTCGGCGAGCTGGTCACCTGCCCGTTCTGCCTGGCGCAGTGGGTGGGGACCGCGTTCGTCTTCAGCTACGTGGCCGCGCCGCGCGCGACCCGGCTGGCGGCGCTGACGATGACGATGGTGGCGGGCTCGGACGTCCTCCAGTTCGCCTACGACGCGCTGCAGAGCAGCGTCACCGGCGGCGGGGAGGACGATGACGAGGAGGACGACGAGCAGGACGGCGAGCAGGACGGCTTGCAGGACGGCGAGCAGGACGACACGGCCGGCCGGCACGCCGAGCAGGCCTGAGGACAGGAGGGGCGCCCGCTTCCCCCGGGCGGAGGAGAAGACCGGCATCCGTGCTGCTGAGCGGCCCGGTCCGCACCTATCCTGCGGGCCGGCCGCCCCGCGGCCGCGGAGCCCGGATCGGCCCGGGGAAGGGGAGTGGACATGCGCTCGATCTGGCGCGGCGCGGTCTCGTTCGGCCTGGTCAGCATCGGGGTGAAGCTGTACACGGCGACCGAGGACAAGGACGTCCGCTTCCACCAGGTGCACGCCGCCGACGGCGGGCGGGTCAAGTACAAGCGGGTCTGCTCGATCGACGGCGAGGAGATCGAGTACGGCGACATCGCCAAGGGCTACGAGCTCCCCGACGGCCAGCTGGTGATCCTCACCGACGACGACCTCGCCGAGATGCCGCTGGCCACCCGCCGCGAGATCGAGGTCCTGCAGTTCGTCGACCAGGGCGACATCGACCCGGTGCAGTACGAGAAGACCTACTACCTGGAGCCCGACGGCCCGGCCACGCGCCCCTACGTGCTGCTGCGCGACGCACTGGAGAACACCGGCCGCGTCGCCATCACCAAGATCGCGCTGCGGCAGCGCGAGTCGCTGGCCGCACTGCGGGTCAAGGACGGCGTGCTGGTCCTGCACACGATGCGCTGGCCCGACGAGATCCGCCGTCCCGACTTCGGCTTCCTCGACGAGGACGTGTCGGTGCGCCCGCAGGAGCTGCAGATGGCCGAGGCGCTCATCGGCTCCATGACCGGCGAGTTCGACCCGACCGAGTTCACCGACGACTACCGCGAGGCCATGACCGCGCTGCTGGAGGCCAAGGCCAGCGGCGGCGAGGTCCAGCCGGTGCCCGAGACCGCCGACCCCGGCGCGGCCGTGGTCGACCTGATGAGCGCGCTGCGGCGCAGCGTCGAGCGGGCCCGCGGGGGAGCGGCCGCCGACGGCGACTCCGACGACGGCGAGGCCGAGCCCGCGCCGGCGCCCCGCCGCCGGGCCCGCACCGCCGCAGCCGACGACGAGCCCGCGCCGGCGAGGCGGGCGCCCGTGAAGAAGGCGCCGGCCAAGAAGGCGCCGGCCAGGAAGGCGGCGGCCAGGAAGGCGCCGGCGGAGGAGGCCGTCGCCGAGGAGCCGCCGGCCCGCACGACCCGCGCCCGCAAGGTCACCGCGGCGAAGAAGGAGCCGGCCAAGCGCACCTCGCGGCGCAGCGCCTGACGGTGCGCCCCGCCCTCCCCGAGCCCCCCGTGCCGGGGCCGATGCTCGCCGTCGCCGGTGAGCTGCCGCCCCGCGCGCAGGACCGGGAGTGGGGCTACGAGTTCAAGTGGGACGGCGTCCGCGCGGTCACCGCGGTCCGCGGGGGTCGGGCGGAGCTGTGGGCGCGCAGCGGCACCCCGATCACCGACCGTTATCCCGAACTTGGTCGCGTTCCCGAGGGGCTCGCGCGGGCCGACGTCGTCGTCGACGGCGAGGTGGTGGCCCTCGACCGGCTCGGCCGGCCCGACTTCGGCCTGCTGCAGGGCCGGATGCACCGCACCGGCGGCGCCGAGGTGGCCCGCCTGGCCGCCGCCGCGCCGGTCACCTACCTCGTCTTCGACGTGCTCGCCGTCGGCGGGCGCAGCCTGCTCGACCTGCCCTGGACCGAGCGGCGCGAGCACCTCGACGCGCTCGGCGCCCAGGGGCACCGGTGGGTGACCACCCCGTGGTTCCGCGGCGGCGGCGGGGACGTCCACGCCGCCAGCCGCGACAACGGCCTCGAGGGCGTGGTGGCCAAGCGGCTCGACTCGCCCTACCGCCCCGGTGTGCGCGCGCCGGAGTGGCGCAAGGTCAAACACGTCCGCATGCAGAGCGTCGTCGTCGGCGGCTGGCGGCCGGGCAAGGGCCGGCGGGCCGGGGGAGTGGGCTCGCTGCTGGTCGGCGTCCACGACGACGACGGGCGGCTGGTCTACGCCGGCCACGTGGGCACCGGCTTCACCGACGCCATGCTGCGCGACCTCGGCGCGGCGCTCACCCCGCGCCGCACCTCGCCGTTCGCCGACGCGCTGCCCCGCGACGTCGCCCGCGACGCGCGGTGGGCCGAGCCGGACCTGGTCGGCGAGGTGGCCTTCGCGGCGTGGACCGCCGACGGCCGGATGCGCCACCCTGCGTGGCGGGGGCTGCGCGAGGACCTCGACGTGGACGACGTCGTCGTGGAGTGGTCCCCGTGAGGGGGAGGCCGTGAAGCAGCGGGTGCGGGTCGAGGGCCGGCAGCTGTCGGTCTCCAACCTGGACAAGGTCCTGTTCCCCGAGGTCTCGTTCACCAAGGCCTCGGTCATCGACTACTACGTGCGCATCGCCCCGGTGCTGCTGCCGCACCTGTCGGGGCGGCCGGTGACCTTCACCCGCTGGCCCGACGGCGTCGAGGGGCAGGCGTTCTTCGAGAAGAACAGCGCCCGCCACGCGCCCGACTGGGTACGGAAGGTGACCGTGCCCAGCCCCGGCAGCACCCGGGACCGCGAGGTCCTGGAGATGGTGGTCCTGGAGACCGTCGCCGACCTCGCCTGGGCGGCCAACCTCGCGGCGCTGGAACTGCACGTGCCGCAGTGGCAGGTGGGGAGCAAGCTCCAGCCGACCCTGCCCGACCTGCTCGTCCTCGACCTCGACCCGGGCCCGCAGGCCGGCATCGCCGAGTGCTGCGACCTCGCCGAGCGGCTGCGGGTCAAGCTCGTGGCCGACGGCCTCGACCCGGTGGTCAAGACGTCGGGGTCCAAGGGCATGCAGGTCTACGCGCCGATCCGGGTGACCGACCGCGAGCACCCCTCCCGCTACGCCAAGGCGCTGGCGCAGGAGCTGACCGCCGAGACGCCCGACCGCGTCGTCTGGCGGATGGAGAAGGCGCTGCGGCCGGGCAAGGTGCTCGTCGACTGGAGCCAGAACAACCCGGCCAAGACGACGGTGGCGCCCTACTCGCTGCGGGCCCGGCCCGACGCCCCGGTGTCCACGCCGATCGGCTGGGACGAGGTGGACGCCGTCCGCGACGGCGCCGACCCCGGTGAGCTGCGGTTCCGCACCGAGGAGGTGCTGGCGCGGGTGGAGGAGTACGGCGACCTGTTCGACGTCGCCGGGCGTACCCGGGCTCGGTTGCCCGCGGTGTAGCCGGGTGGGGCGGCTCTGCGAGCATGTCGCACCGTGTCCGCCGCGCCGCTCGCCCACGACCCCGCCACCGCCGACGTGGGACGGCTCGTCGTCCGCTGTCCCGACCGCCCGGGCATCGTGGCGGTGCTGTCCCGCCTGCTGGCCGACGTCGGCGCCAACATCACCGAGTCGCAGCAGCACTCCTCGGACCCCACCGGCGGCACCTTCACGCTGCGGCTGGAGTTCGTGCTGCCCGGGCTCGCGGAGCACCGCGGCCGGCTCGAGGGGGCGCTGGAGCTGCTCGCGGCGCAGTGGCAGCTGACCTGGCGGCTGTCGGAGGCCGCGTACCGCCCGCGGGTGGCGGTGTTCGTCTCGAAGACGGACCACGTCCTGCAGGAGCTGGTCTACCGGGTGCGCGCCGGCGACCTGCGCGCCGACATCGTCGCCGTGGTCTCCAACCACCCCGACCTCGAGCCGGTCGCGGCCGCAGCAGGCGTGCCCTTCCACCACGTGCCGGTCACACCGGAGACCAAGGAGCAGGCCGAGGCGCGGGCCCTGGAGCTGGTGGGCGACGTCGACCTCGTGGTGCTCGCCCGCTACATGCAGATCGTCTCGGCCGACTTCTGCAGCCGGTTCCCCGAGCGGCTGATCAACATCCACCACAGCTTCCTGCCGGCGTTCGTCGGCGCGAACCCCTACCGGGCGGCGCACGACCGCGGGGTGAAGCTCATCGGGGCGACGGCGCACTACGTCACCCCCGACCTCGACGCCGGCCCGATCATCGAGCAGGAGGTGGCCCGGGTGGACCACCGCGCCACCGTGGAGGACATGCGCCGGGTGGGCCGCTACGTCGAGCGCCAGGTGCTGGCCCAGGCGGTCACCTGGCACGTCGAGGACCGCGTGGTCGTCGAGGGCGACCGCACCATCGTCTTCGCCTGAGCTCCCCCGCCCCGTCCCCCGGGCCCCCCTCCCGCACCGCGGAGGAGGGCCCGGCGTGTGTCCGGGCCCCCACGGCGGGTAGGGGACCCCTGCACGACATCCCCCGTTCTCCCACCCTTGATTTGACTGGATCAAGAAACGGGGGTTGGGTGGGAGCCGATGGAGACGACCTGGGCGCACCGGCTGCGCGACGCGGGATTGCGGGTGACCCGCCCCCGGCTCGCGGTGCTCGACGCCCTGGCCGGCCATCCCCACGCCGACGCGGACACGCTGGTCACGGTGGCCCGCGCGGCGCACCCGACGCTCTCGCCGCAGGCGGTGTACGGGGTGCTCAAGGCGCTGGTCGCCGTCGGCATGGCCCGCAGGGTCGAGCCCGCCGGTGCCCCGGCGCTCTACGAGGTCCGCGTGGGGGACAACCACCACCACCTGGTCTGCCGTTCGTGCGGCGTGGTGGCCGACGTCGACTGCACCGTCGGCGCGGCCCCGTGCCTCCACCCGTCGGACACGTCCGGCTTCGTCGTCGACGAGGCCGAGGTCGTGTTCTGGGGGCTCTGCCCCGACTGCCAGGACGCCGGCCGCCCCGCGGTCGCCGTCCCGGTCGCACAGCACCACAACCGAGGAGGAACAGGAGCATGACCGACGTCGCATCGCAGGGCCCGGCCCCGAGCGAGGCCGACCGCGCCGTCCTGACGAACCGTCAGGGCCACCCGGTCTACGACAACCAGAACCAGCGGACGGTGGGCGCGCGCGGCCCGGCGACCCTGGAGAACTACCAGTTCCTCGAGAAGATCAGCCACTTCGACCGCGAGCGGATCCCCGAGCGCGTCGTCCACGCCCGCGGCTTCGTCGCCTACGGCGAGTTCGAGGCCACGGGGAAGTGGGGCGACGAGCCCATCGAGCGCTACACCCGCGCCAAGTTCCTCAACGCCCCCGGCAAGAAGACCGAGCTGGCGATCCGCTTCTCCACCGTCATCGGCGGCCGCGACTCCTCGGAGGCCGCCCGTGACCCGCGCGGGTTCGCCGTCAAGCTCTACACCGAGGACGGCAACTGGGACCTCGTCGGCAACAACCTCGCGGTCTTCTTCATCCGCGACGCGATCAAGTTCCCCGACGTCATCCACTCCCTGAAGCCGGACCCGATCACCTTCCGGCAGGAGCCCGCCCGGATCTTCGACTTCATGTCGCAGACGCCCGAGGCGATGCACATGCTGGTCAACCTGTTCTCGCCCCGCGGCATCCCGTCGGACTACCGGCACATGCAGGGCTTCGGCGTGAACACCTACAAGTGGGTCAACGCCGAGGGCGAGACCCACCTGGTCAAGTACCACTGGATCCCGAAGCAGGGCGTGAAGTCGCTGACCGCGGCCGACGCCGCGGCCATCCAGGCGAACGACCTCGGGCACGCCACGAAGGACCTCTACGAGGCCATCGAGAACGGCGACTTCCCGCAGTGGGACCTCTACGTCCAGCTCATGAGCGACGACGAGCACCCCGAGCTCGACTTCGACCCGCTCGACGACACCAAGGTGTGGCCGGAGAACGACTTCGAGCCCAAGCTCGTCGGGACGATGACGCTCAACCGCAACGTCACCGACCACCACAACGAGAACGAGCAGAGCGCCTTCGGCACCGGTGTGCTGGTCGACGGCCTCGACTTCTCCGACGACAAGATGCTGGTCGGCCGGACGTTCTCCTACTCCGACACCCAGCGCTACCGGGTGGGCCCGAACTACCTGCAGCTGCCGGTCAACTCGGCCAAGGGCGCGAAGGTCCACACCAACCAGCGCGGCGGCCAGATGTCCTACGGCGTGGACCTGGGCCCGGGCCAGAACCCGCACGTGAACTACGAGCCGTCGATCACCGGCGGCCTGCGCGAGGCCCAGTACCCGACGCACGACGAGCAGGGCCCGGTCATCACCGGCCGGCTCACCCGCAAGCGCATCCCCCGGACCGACGACTACACGCAGGCCGGGCAGCGCTACCAGCTCATGGACCAGTGGGAGAAGGACGACCTGGTGAAGAACCTGGTCGACAACATCTCCGAGGCGGTCCGCCCCGTCCAGGAGCGGATGGTCTGGCACTTCTTCATGTGCGACGACGAGCTCGGCCAGCGGGTCGGCGAGGGTCTCGGCATCTCCGCGGACGACGTCCGCGGGCTCGAGCCGCTGCAGACCCAGACGCTGTCGGAGGCGGAGCTGCAGCGCGCGGCCAACCTCGGCAAGAACGGCCCGCGCGACGTCACCGGCCTGAAGATGACGCACTGCGTGCCCAACGAGCGCGTCGAGGTCACCTTCGGCGCCTGATCGACCCAGCACGACACGGCGGGCCGCGACCGGGATCCCCCGGTCGCGGCCCGTCGCCGTCCCCGGGTCTTCCACTGGCCGGGAGTCGAGTGGGGCGGCGCGCGCGGCCCACCTAGCGTCGGTCGACCGCACCGCGCCCTCGCCGTGGAGGACCGATGAGCACGACCCCCGTGCGCCCGACCGCACCCGGGACGGCGGCCCGCGCCGCCGGCTGGGTCGCGCCGCTCTGCTGGATCGCCGTCCTGCTCGACGGCTTCGACCTCGTCGTCGTCGGGACCGTGGTCCCCACGCTGTCCGAGCCGGAGGAGTTCGCCCTCTCCGGCACCGGCGCCACCGTGGTGATCACCGTCGGTCTCGTCGGCATGATGATCGGCGCGCTGACCATCGGCACGCTCACCGACGTCGTCGGCCGCCGCAAGGCGCTGATCGGCGCGGTCGTGTCCTTCTCGCTGTTCACGCTGCTGTGTGCCTTCGCGCCGAACGAGACCGTCTTCGGCGTGCTGCGCTTCCTCGCCGGGGTGGGCCTCGGGGGCTGCCTGCCCACGGCCATCGCGATGGTCAACGAGTTCAGCCGGTCCGGGCGCAGCGGCCGCGCCACCACGACGATCATGACCGGCTACCACGTCGGCGCCGTCGCCACGGCGGCCCTGGCGATCCCGGTCATCCCGTCGCTGGGCTGGCGGTGGATGTTCGTCATCGGCGCCGCGCCCGCGCTCGTGCTGGTCCCGCTGATGCTGGCGAAGCTGCCGGAGTCGCCGTCCTACCTGCTGGCCGCGGGCCGGCGCGCGGAGGCCGAGGAGGTGGCCCGCGGCAACGGGCTGACGCTGGAGGCCGAGACGGGGCCGGCGACCCCGGCGGCGGGGTCGGGCGCGGCGGCGACGGTCCGGTCGCTGTTCACCGGCGGCCACGCGCGCAACACCGTGGCGATCGGCGTCACCTCGTTCATGGGCCTGCTGCTCGTCTACGGCCTCAACAACTGGCTGCCGACGATCATGCGCGACGCCGGTTACGACCTAGGCGACGCGCTGGCCTTCCTGCTGGTGCTCAACGTCGGCGCGATCGTCGGCCTGCTGGTGGCCGGCACGGTGGCCGACCGGATCGGCGCCCGCCTCGCCGGGATGATCTGGTTCGCCTCGGGCGCGCTGTTCCTGGCCCTGCTGTCGGTGCGGCTGCCCACCGCGGGCCTCTACCTGATGTGCTTCCTGACCGGCTGCTTCGTCTTCTCGGCGCAGGTCCTCGTCTACGCGTTCACCAGCGCCAACAACCCGCCGGCCGTGCGCGCCACGGCGCTCGGCTGGTCGGCCGGCGCGGGCCGCGTGGGCGCGATCGTCGGCCCGGTCGTCACCGGCGCCCTCGTGACGGCGGGCATCGCCTTCCCCTGGGGCTTCTACGTGTTCGCCGTCGTCGGCGCGCTGGGCGCGCTGGCGCTGAGCGTCACCCGGGCGCTGCGGCGGGCCTGAGCCCCGGGTCGCCTAGTCGCCCTGGCGGCGGTCCTGCTCGGCGAGGAAGCGCTCGAACTCCGCGCCGATCTCGTCGCCGCTGGGCACCTCACCGACGCTGCCGAGCAGGTCGCTGCCCTCCCGGGCGGCGGTGAACTGGTCGTACTGCTGCTCCAGAGCGGCGACCACGGCGGTGTTGTCCGAGGAGCGGGCGATCTGCTCGTCGACCTCGGTGCGGTGCTCCTGCGCGGCCTCGCGCAGCGTCTCGGTGGGCAGCAGCAGGCCGGTCAGGCGGCCGAGGTGCTCGAGCAGCGTCAGCGTCGCCGCCGGGAACGTGGCCTGGGCCAGGTAGTGCGGCACGTGCGCGGCCACGCCGAGCGCGTCGACGCCGGCCTCGCCGAGCCGGAGCTCCAGCAGGGCCGAGGCGCTGCCCGGGATGCGCAGGTCGCCCCAGTAGACGGGGTAGGACTCGATGAGCGAGCGGCGTGTGGCGTGCGCGGTCACCGTCACCGGCCGGGTGTGCGGCACGGGCATCGGGATGGCCTGCAGCGCCACCACCGACGTCACACCGAGCTCCTCCACGAGGGAGGTGACGGCGCCGGTGAACGCCTCCCACCGGTAGTCCGGTTCGGGGCCGTGCAGCAGCAGGAACGGCTCGCCGGAGTCGTCCTCCAGGGCGCTGAGCAGGATCTCCGGGGCGTCGAAGGACTCGTAGCGGTCGCCGGAGAAGGACATCCGCGGGCGCCGGGCCCGGTAGTCGACCAGCAGGTCGGCGTCGAGGCGGGCGATGGTGCGGTGCGGCAGCGTGTCCAGCAGGTGCGTGGCCGCGAGGGCGGCCGAGGACGCCGCGTCGAAGTCGCCCGCGAGGGCGTGCACGAGCACCAGGCCGCGCCGGTGCTCCGGCGCGGTCACCTCCGCCTCGGCGGCGAGGAACTGCTCGGCATCGGGGAGCAGCTCGACGAGCTCCTCCGGTAGCTGCGCCACGGTGGGCACCTCCTGCTGGTCGGACGTCAGCAGGGAGCAGCGCCGGCGGACGGCACCGCATTCCCGGTCTCACCCCGCGGCGGGCCCTCCCGGCGCGGGCGCGCGGGTGAGGACGGCGCCGTCGTCGCCGCCCGCCACCCGGGCGTGCGTGCCGTCGCCGGCCACCTCCGGGTGGCGGCCGTCGAAGACGTCGCGCACGTACCGGTAGGTGACGGCGATGAGCGCGGCGACCGGCACGCCGAGGAAGGCGCCGATGATGCCGGCCAGGCTGCTGCCCGCGGTGACGGCGAGGATGACCACCGCGGCGTGCAGGTTGAAGCCGCGACCCTGGATGATCGGCTGCAGCACGTTGCCCTCGAGCTGCTGCACGAGCAGCACGATGCCGAAGACGATCAGCGCCACGGTGAAGCCCTCGTCGACGAGCGCGATGAGCACCGCGAACGCGCCCGCCACGAAGGCGCCGATGATCGGGATGAACGCGCCGAAGAAGGTCAGCACGGCCAGCGGGATGACCAGCGGCACGTCGAGGATCCACAGGCCCAGGCCGATGAAGAAGGCGTCGACGAAGCCGACCAGCGCCTGCTGCTTGATGAACTCCGACAGCGTGCTCCACGTCTTCTGCGACAGCGCGGCCACGTGCGGGGCGGCCTTCGGCCCGGCCTGGGCGGCCAGCCACGGCACCCAGCGCGGCCCGTCCTTGATGAAGAAGAAGGCCAGCACCAGCGCCAGCACCAGGTTGATCAGGCCGTTGCCGACGGCGGAGGCCCCGGTCGCGGCGTAGCCGGCGATGTTGGACGCGTTGGCCTGAACCGAGTTGATCGCCTGGTCGACGTACTGGCCGAGCTGTTCCTCGTCGATGTCGAACGGCGGCCCCTGCAGCCACTGCTGCACCTGCTGCAGGCCGCTGGCGAACTGGTCGGCGAGGTCGGTGACCTGATCGGCGACCTGGGGCGCGATGATCGCGATGATCCCGCCGATCACCGCGAGGAAGAGCAGCAGCACCACGGCCGCGGCGAGGGCGGGCGGCCAGCCGTGCCGGCGCAGGAAGCGGGTGGGCGGCCACAGCACGGTGGCGAACAGCAGCCCCAGGATGATCGGCAGCAGGACCACCCACAGCCGGCCGAGCACCCACCCGATGACGACGAGCGCCGCGGCGATGAGCAGCAGCTGCGCCGACGCGATCGCGAGGGTGCGGCTCGCCGCCCGGGCGCGCTCGCCGCGCTGCCAGGTCGGGGTGGGCGCGGCGGTGGCCCGGTGGTCGTCGCCGCGGGGGTCGCCCTGCCCGCCCTCGCCGGTCAGCGTGGGCACGGGGTGCTCGGAGGACGGCGTGGTGCCGTCCCCGGCGCCCGGGCGGGCCGCGGGACCGCCCGCGGCGCGCGCCCCGGCCGGTGCGGCGTCCCGGTGTCCGGGAAGGCGGAACCTCATGGTCCCCATCGCACCACGGATCACCGGTGCCCACCGGGCGGACCAGGGCATCCCGGCAGCCCGGGGCGGGTACGGGGACCCCGCCGGGGGCCCCGCCCCGGCCCCTCCCGAGAGGTACCGCCATGCCCGAGGTCCCGCAGCCGGTCACCGACAACAGCGTCAAGGTGCGGCAGCTGTCGCACTACCAGTTCAGCTGGATCGCCGGGGAGCCCGGCAAGCCCGGCACGTACACCCTGCAGCTCGTCCTCGATGAGGGGGCGTGGGAGGAGGTCCTCACCCTCGACCCCGACGACGCCGACAACCTGCAGGACCTGCTCACCAACACCGAGACCGTCCACTACGACATCGAGCGCCGGGTCCTGATGTTCGGCGTCACGAAGACCGGCTCCTGACGCCCGGGCGCGGCCCCGGCGCCCGCGTACGGGGGCGCTAGCGTCGGGACCGTGCCCAGGACCGCCACCGCCGACCGTGTCGACCGCCCCGCCCTGCTGGAGTTCCTCCGCCCGCGGCACCGTGCCGTGCTGCTCACCCGCCGTCGCGAGGGCGGCGTCCAGATGTCCCCGGTGACCTTCGGCGTCGACGCCGAGGGCCGGGTCGTCGTCTCCACCTACCCGCAGCGCGCCAAGGTGCGCAACGCCCGCCGCGACCCCGCCGTCTCCCTCTGCGTGCTCAGCGACGACTTCGACGGGCCCTGGGTGCAGCTCGACGGCACCGCCGAGGTCCTCGACCTGCCCGAGGCGCTCGAGCCGCTCGTCGAGTACTTCCGCTCCATCAGCGGCGAGCACCCCGACTGGGACGAGTACCGCGCCGCGATGGCGCGCCAGGGCAAGTCGCTGCTGCGCGTGACCGTCGACAGCTGGGGCCCGGTGGCCACCGGCGGCTTCCCGCCGGAGCTCGACGCCGGCTGAGGCGGCGCGCCGGGCAAGCCCAGGAGCTTGCCTCCGCGGCACCGGGCGGCGACCCTCCCCGTGTGCCCCTGGCCCTCGCCTGCGCTCCGCTGAGCGGTGGTCCTGCCGCCCCGCCGCCGGAGCTGGGCCCGGCGGCCCGGCCGCTGGGGGAGGGGTGGACCGCGCCGGCCGCCGGGCCCGCGGCGGCGGTCGACGCCGTCGCCGCGCTCGTCCGCCGCGGCGGCTGGCGGATCGGGGTGGGCGCCGCCCCGGGTGACGACGACGGGCCCGTCGCGCTCGCCGCCCGGCGCGCGCTCGAGGCGGCCTCCCGGCGCCCGGCGCGGCTGGCGGTGCGCGGCGCCGACGCCGAGGCCGCCGCCGATGCCCAGGCGGTGCTCGCCGCGCTCGCCGGACTGCTGGCCCGCCGCAGTCCCGCGGCCTGGGCCGCCGCCGACCTCCTCGCGGCCGGCGGCACCCGGGCCGCGGCGGCGGCGGCGCTCGGGATCTCCCGCCAGGCGGTCGCCCAGCGGCTGGCGGCCGGCGGCTGGGACCTGGAGCAGGAGCTGCGCCCGGCCGCCGCCCGGCTGCTGGCCCGGGCCGCCGGCTGACCGCCCGCGCGGGGGACACCGCCGCGCGTCACCGGGCCGCGATCGGCGAGGATGAACCGTCCGGAACACCCTCGACCGGAGGTCCGCCGTGCCCGAGCAGCCCCAGCGCAACGCCGAGCTCCTCGGCATCTACGTCAACGACCACCTGGCCGCGGCCACCGGCGGCATCGAGCTGGTGGGCCGCATGATCGGCGTGCACCGCGGCAGCCGCTGGCAGCAGCCGCTCGAGCAGCTCCGCGGCGAGCTGTTCGAGGAGCGTGCGGCCCTGCAGCGGGTCGCCGCGGCCCTGGGCGTTCCGGTGCGCCAGTACAAGCAGGTCGGCGTGTGGCTCGCCGAGAAGGTGACCCGCGCCAAGCTCAACGGCCGGCTGCTGTCGCGCTCGCCGCTGTCGGACCTCGTCGAGTTCGAGTTCCTGGCGTCGGCGGTGCGCGGCAAGCGCAGCGGCTTCGAGACCCTGCGGATCGTCTCCGAGGTCGACGACCGCCTCGACCGCGCGGAGCTCGACCGGCTCATCGACCAGGCGCACCGCCAGTACGAGTGGCTCACCGACGCCCGCCGCGAGGTCGCCGCCGCGACCTTCGGCGGCCGGCCGGAGGCGGCCGTCCCCAGCGACGTCGACTGAGGACTGGTAGCAACGAGGCCATGTGCCACGACCCCGCCAGCCGCCCGCCCGCGCCGCCCCGCTCGGGGGAGGTCGGCGGCTCCGGCCTGACCACGCTCACCGCGGCCGACGGCACGCGGCTGTCGGCCGCCTGGGCGCTGCCCGCCGGCACCGCCGCCGACGGGGCGGCCGCCGGGGCGGGCGTCGTCGTACTGCCCGACATCCGCGGCCTGCACCCCTACTACGTCGCCCTGACCGAGCGGTTCGCCGAGGCCGGGCTGCCCGCCGTCGCGATCGACTGGTTCGGCCGCACGGCCGGCACCGCGCAGACCGGCACCCGCGACGCCGACTTCGACTGGCAGACGCACATCCCGCAGACCACGGCCGAGGGCATCGACGCCGACCTCACCGCCGCGATCGCCGAGCTGCGCGCCCGCACCCGACCGGACCTGCCGGTGCTCACCGTCGGCTTCTGCTTCGGCGGCAGCCACTCGTGGCGGCAGGCCGGCGGGGACCTCGACGTCGCCGCTTGCGCCGGCTTCTACGGCCGCCCGGCCATGGTCGGCGACGCCGCCGCCCGCGCCAGCCGCCCCACGCTGATGCTCATCGCCGGGGCCGACGCCGCGACGCCGGTGGAGGAGCAGCTGGCCCTGGCCGCGACCATGCGGGAGGGCGGGGCCGACGTGGAGACCGCCGTCTACGACGGCGCGCCGCACTCCTTCTTCGACCGCGCGGCCCCCGAGTGGGGCGAGGCCTGCCAGGACGCGTGGCGGCGGATGCTCGCGCTGGCCGACCGGGTGGCCGCCGGGGCGGCCGCGTGAGCGGGCCCGGGGGCGAGCCGATCGAGGAGGGCGTCCTCGAGCTGGCCCGCCGGGTCTTCGACCTGGCCCGCGCCGGGCACACCGAGGAGCTCGCCGCCTACGTCGACGCCGGGGTGCCGGTGGACCTGACCAACGAGAAGGGCGACACCCTGCTCGTCCTGGCCGCCTACCACGACCACCCCGACACGGTGGCCGCCCTGCTGGCCCGCGGCGCCGACCACGGCCGGGCCAACGACCGCGGGCAGACGGCGCTGGCCGCGGCGGTGTTCCGCCGCTCGGAGGCCGGCGTGACGGCGCTGCTGGACGCCGGCGCCGACCCCGACGCCGGCGGGCCGAGCGCCCGCGAGACCGCGGCGTTCTTCGAGCTCCCGGAGATGACCGCGCTGCTGGACCGCGACACCCGCTGACGCCGGGCCCGCCGCGCGGCGCGCCGTGACAATGTGGGCGGGCCCGGCGGCACGGTCGCCCCGGGCGGCACCGGACGGGGGAGGGGGACCCATGGTCGCTCAGCAGCACCTGCCCGGACCGGGCGCGGACCGGTCCCGCGGCGGGAGCACCCGGCTCGCCCCCGCCGACGACGAGGCGCTCACGGCCCTGCCGGCCGCCCCACCCGCCCGCGAGTCGGGGCCCCCGTCCGACGCCGGCCCGGCGCCCGCCGCCGTGGCGCCCGACCCGACCACCGCCGGGGCCGACCCCGCCGGCCCCGGCGGCCTGCTGTCCGGCGCGCTGCCGCGCTGGCTGGTGCTCCTCGTGGGCGCCGCGGCCGCGACGATCGCCGTCGCCGGGGTGCGGGAGATCGCCTGGCTCGTCGCGCCGGTGATGCTCGCGCTGGTCGTCGTCGTCGCGCTCATGCCCGTGCAGCGCTGGCTGTTGCGCCACGGCGTGCCCCGCGCGGCCGCGGCCACCGTCCTGCTGCTGCTCGTCTGGGGCGTGCTGCTGGGTCTGGGCTCGCTGCTGGTCGTGGCCATCGCCCAGTTCGCCGTCCTGCTGCCCGACTACGCGCCGCAGTTCGCGGTGCTGCTCGACGACGCCGTGGAGCGGCTCGACGAGGCCGGGCTGTCCTCGACCCAGATCCAGGACCTCGTCGACCGGTTCGACTACGGCCAGCTCGTCGGGCTGGCCACCGACCTGCTGGCCCGGGTCACCGACACCGCGACCACGCTGGTGCTGCTGCTGTCGGCGATGGTCTTCCTCGCCATCGAGTCCGGTGGGTTCGGCCGGCGGCTGGCGCTGGTGGCCGAGGAGCGGCCGCACCTGCCGATCGCACTGGGCCTGTTCGCCCGCGGCACCCGCTCCTACCTGCTGGTGAGCACGGTGTTCGGCGCGATCGTCGCGGTCGGCGACACCGTCGCCCTGGCGATCCTCGACGTGCCGATGCCGGTGCTGTGGGGCCTGCTGTCGTTCATCACGAACTACGTGCCCAACATCGGCTTCGTCCTCGGCGTCATCCCGCCGGCGCTGCTCGCGCTCCTCGACGGCGGCTGGACCGAGTTCTGGGTCGTCATCGTCGTCTACGCGCTGCTCAACTTCGTCGTCCAGACGCTCATCCAGCCCCGGTTCGTGGGTGACTCCGTCGGCCTGTCGATGACGGTCACCTTCCTCGCCCTGCTGTTCTGGGGCTGGGTGCTCGGCGCGCTGGGCGCCCTGCTGGCCATCCCGCTCACGCTGCTGGTCAAGGCCCTCCTGGTCGACGTCGACCCGCGCGGGCACTGGCTCGACGCGCTGCTGCGCGAGGAGCCGAGGGCGCCGCGCACGAGCCGCGCGCGGCAGCGCGCCCACACCCGCCGGGCGGCGCTGGCGTCGGTGCGCGCCATGCACCCGCACTGGCCCGCCCGCCGCGGCTCCGGACCGGCCGACACGCCGTCCGACCTGCACGGACAGTCCGCCGACACCCCGGCCGACGGGAATGTCGGACCCCAGGAGGACGTTGATCCACAGTCGGGCGCGGTGCCCGGCAGCACCCCCTGAGGAGGACCCCGTGAAGGGCGATCGTGTCGAGGTCGTGATCGACGCCGGCGGCAGCACCCGCACCTACGAGATCGAGGCCACCCGCGCCGGCCGGCGCGTGGAGGTCAGCAACGGCCGCGGCGTCGTGGAGGTCACCGAGACCACCCGCGGCGGCACCCCCGTGCGCACCGCGCGGTTCATGTCCGGCCGCGTGCTGGCCCTGGTCGAGCACCCGGCGGCCCGTGCCGTGCTCGACGACGACGAGCCGGTGACGCCGCTGCGGCGCACCGCCTGATGAAGGACCTCCCTGCCCCCCACCCCTCGCACGCTCGCGGCGGGCCCCTGCAGGGAGGCCGTTCCAGCACCTCACCCGAGCTCGTCGTCCTGGTCGGGCTGCAGGGCGCGGGCAAGTCCACCTGGGTGCGCGAGCACCTGGCGGACACGCACGCGGTGGTGAGCAAGGACCACTGGCCGCGGGCACGGCGGCGCGAGGCGCGCCAGCAGCGGGTGGTCGCCGAGCTGCTCGCGGCCGGGCGCAGCGTCGCCGTCGACAACACCAACCCCTCGCCGGCCGAGCGGGCACCGCTGGTGGCCGCGGCCCGGGCGGCCGGGGTGCCGGTCCGTGCGGTGTGGCTGGACACCCCGCGCGCCACCTGCCTGGCCCGCAACGACGCCCGCGAGGGGCGGGCCCGGGTCCCGCTGGTCGGCGTGCACGCCACGCTGGCGCGGCTGGTCCCGCCGTCGGTGGAGGAGGGCTTCGACCGGGTCGACGTCGTCCGGCCGGACGACGGGCCCGGCGGCACGGACGGCGGCGGGCCCGGCGACACGGCGCGCGGCTGAGGGACGCCGTGTGCGGGGCGCCGGAGCGGTGCGGTACACCTTGCAGGCCGTCCGCCCCCCCCCCGACCCGACCCCGGAGGTCCCGCCCGTGCTGGCCAGCATCGGATACGCCGTCGCCTACACCGCCGTCGGCCTGGTGCTGCTGGCCCTGGGGTACCTGGTCCTCGACCTGCTCACCCCCGGCCACCTGGGGCGGCACATCTACCAGGACCGGTCGGTCAGCGCCGGCATCGTGCTCGCGGCCGGCTTCCTCGCGCAGGGCGCGATCATCTTCACCACCATCTGGACGAACGCCACCTCCGGATTCGGCCAGGCGCTGCTCGACACCGTGGTGTTCGGGGTGCTCGGCGTGCTGCTCCAGGCCGTCGCCTTCCTCGCCCTCGACCTGCTGACACCCGGGAAGATGGGCGCGCTGGTCACCGAGGTGGCCTTCCACCCCGCGGCCCTGGTCAGCGCCGCCGCGCAGCTGTCGGTCGCCGCGATCATCGTCGCCTCCATCTGGCCCTGACCCCCGCCCGCCGGACCCGCGGCGGGACCACCCCGGGCCCGCCGTAACGTGTCCGGCGCAGCGCGGGCCGCCCCCGGATCCCGGGAGGCGGCCCCCATCCGGAAGGCCGGCGACGACGCCGCCCCACCAGCGAGAGGAACTGCCATGAGCGAGGCCACCCCCCGCGTCGCCATCGTCACCGGCGCCGCCCGCGGCATCGGTGCCGCGACCGCCAAGCGCCTGGCCGCCGACGGCTTCGCCGTCGCCGTGCTCGACCTCGACGAGGCGAACACCAAGGAGACGGTGCAGGCCATCGAGTCCGCGGGTGGGCGCGCGCTCGGCGTCGGCGCCGACGTCAGCGACGCCGAGCAGGTGCAGGCCGCCGTCGACCGGATCGCCGCCGAGCTCGGCGCCCCCGTGGTGCTCGTCAACAACGCGGGCGTCATCCGCGACAACATGCTGTTCAAGATGACCGAGGTCGACTGGGACCTGGTCATGAACGTGCACCTGCGCGGCGCCTTCCTGATGAGCCGGGCCTGCCAGAAGTACATGGTCGACGCCAAGTTCGGCCGGATCGTCAACCTGTCGAGCACCTCGGCGCTGGGCAACCGCGGCCAGGCCAACTACTCGACGGCGAAGGCCGGCCTGCAGGGCTTCACCAAGACCCTCGCCATCGAGCTCGGAAAGTTCGGCGTGACCGCCAACGCGATCGCCCCCGGCTTCATCCAGACCGAGATGACCATGGCCACCGCCGAGCGCATGGGCATCCCCTTCGACGACTTCATCAAGGGCGCCGCCTCGCAGATCCCGGTGGCCCGCGTCGGCCAGCCCGAGGACATCGCCCACCTGGTGTCGTTCTTCGTCAGCGAGGGCGCCGGCTTCGTCTCCGGCCAGGTCGTCTACGCCGCGGGCGGCCCCAAGGCCTGACGGAGGACCCTCCTGCCCCCACCGCCCGCTCGCGGCGGGCCCCTGCAGGAGGGCCGTTCCAGCAGCTCGCCAGGGCCCGGCCGGATGATCCCGGCCGGGCCCTCGTGCGTCGTGCCGCAGTTCATCGGGCTTCACATCGTGCAACGTTGCACAGGGTGAAGTGAGTGCGTCATGCTGGTCGGCGTGACCGGACCGGGGCTGCGCGAGCGCAAGAAGGCCGACACCCGCGCCGCCCTCGCCGCCGCCACCCTCCGGCTGGCCGTCGAGCGCGGCTGGGCCGGCGTGACGGTGGAGGCGGTCGCGGCCGAGGCCGGCGTCTCCTACCGCACCTTCTTCAACCACTTCGCCTCCAAGGAGGAGGCGTTGCTGCAGCCCGGTGGTGCCGAGCCCGGCCGCTTCGCCCGGCTGCTGGCCGGGCAGGACGCGTCGCTGCCGCTGCTCGAGGCCGCCCGAGGCGCGCTGCACGCCGAGCTGGCCGCCGTCGACGACCCCGAGGGCTGGCGCCGGCGGATGTCAGTCATGGCCGCCGAGCCCACCCTGCTGGCGCGCGCCGTCGCCGTCGGGTCGGCCGGCGAGCGGGAGATGACCGAGGCGTTCGCCGCGCGCAGCGGCCTGGACGCCGACCGCTCCCTGCACCCCGCGCTGCTGGCCGCCGTCCTCGGCGCCGCCGTCCGGGTGGCCCTGGTCCGCTGGCAGTGCGCCGGCGAGGGCGCCGACCTGCACGCGCTGCTCGACGAGGCGATCGACCTGGTCGCCGCCGGCCTGCCGGTCCCCGCCGGCCCCGCCTGACCTCGGCTCCACCCCCGCCGCCGGCACCGGCCGGCGGTCCGTCCCGCTGCGTCCCCGAGGAGCACCCGTGTCCGCTCCGGCCGATCCCGCCGGCCCGCCGACCGCCACCGACACCCCGCCCGGGACCACTGCCGCCGGCGCGGCGTCGATGAGCCGCCGGCAGGTGCTGCAGGCGCTGTCGGGCCTGTTCACGGGCATGTTCGTGGCGATCCTGGCCGCCACCGTCGTGGCCAACGCGCTGCCCACGATCATCTCCGAGCTCGGCGGCAGCCAGTCGGTCTACACCTGGATCGTCACCGCCGAGCTGCTCGCCATGACCGCGACCGTCCCGCTGTGGGGCAAGCTCGCCGACCTGGCCGACCAGAAGCTGCTCATCCAGCTGTCCTTCGGCCTGTTCGCCGTCGGCTCGGTGCTGGCCGGTGCCTCGCAGGACACCACCGTGCTCATCGTCGCCCGCGTGCTGCAGGGCGCGGGCGCCGGCGGCCTCACCGCGCTGGTGCAGATCGTGATGGCCGCGATGATCCCGCCGCGTGAGCTCGGCCGGTACGCCGGCGTCTTCGGCGCGATCTTCGCCGTCGGCACCGTGGCGGGCCCGCTCATCGGCGGTGTGCTCGTGGACACCTCGTGGCTCGGCTGGCGCTGGTGCTTCTTCCTCGGCGTGCCGTTCACCCTCGTGGCGATGGTGCTCATCCAGCGCACCCTGACGCTGCCGCCGGTGCAGCGCCGCGGGAAGGTGCACGTCGACTGGCCGGGCGCGCTGCTGCTCACCGCCGGCGTCTGCACGCTGCTCATCTGGGTCACCCTGGCCGGCAACAGCTTCGACTGGCTGTCGGCGCCGACCGCGCTCATGGTCGGCGGCGCCGTCGTCCTGCTGGTCCTGGCCGTGCTGGTCGAGGCCCGCTCGCCCGAGCCGGTCGTGCCGCTGGGGCTGTTCCGCAACCGCACGGTGACCCTCGCGATCGTGGCCAGCGCCCTGGTCGGCATCGCCATGTTCGGCGGCACGGTGTTCCTGTCGCAGTACTTCCAGGTCGCGCTCGGCCACTCGCCGACCAGGGCCGGCCTGCTGTCGCTGCCGCTGGTCGCCGGCCTGCTGGTGTCCTCCACGGTCGTCGGCGCGCTGATCACGAAGAACGGCCTCTGGAAGCGCTGGCTGGTGCTCGGCGGGGTGCTGATGGTGGCGGGCTTCGGCCTGCTGGCCACCATCGACGCCGCGACGTCGACCTGGCTGCTCGGCGCCTACATGGTCGTGCTCGGCGCGGGCGTCGGCATGCTCGTGCAGAACCTGGTGCTCGCCGCGCAGAACGACGTGCCCGCCGCGGAGCTCGGCACGACGACGTCGACGGTGTCGTTCTTCCGCAGCCTCGGCGGCACGATCGGCGTCAGCGTCCTCGGCGCGATCCTCGCCGCGCGGGTGGCCGACGGCCTCGGCGCGCTCGGCGGCGGCGCGCCGGCGCCCGGCGGCGGCGAGGCCGCGGCGCCGGACGTCAGCGCGCTGCCGCCGGAGGTCGTGGCGCTGGTGCAGGGCACCTACGCCGACGCCACCGCGGAGCTGTTCCTCGTCGCCACGCCGCTGGCCGCGCTCGCCCTGCTGGTGGTGCTGTTCATCCCGGAGAAGCCGCTGAAGACGACGTCGGGGACGCAGCGGCTGGCGGAGGAGCAGGACCCGGCTCAGGGCGGCGAGGAGGGCGGTGCGCCGGCGCCGCTCGCGCACTAGGCGCTGACGTACGTCACGCCGGCCGGCGGGCACAGCGCCCCGCCGGCCGGCGTTGCACCATCCGTGACCGCTCCGCTCCGCCTCGTCGTCCTGGGTGACTCCATCGCGTACGGGACCGGCGCCGCGCGGGTCGAGGACGGCCTCGGCCCGCGCCTCGCGCAGGTCCTGCGCAGCGAGGGCACCGACACCGAGCTCACCGTCCTCGCCGTCCCGGGCGCCGTCTCCCGCGACCTCGCCGCACAGGTCCGCCGCGCCGTCCCGTTGCGCGCCGACCTCGCCGTCGTGGTGGTCGGCGCGAACGACCTCGCCCGGTTCCTCCCGGTCGACCAGGCCACCGCCGCGCTCGGCGCCGCGGTCGCCGACCTGCGCGCCGCCGGCACCGACGTGGTCGTCGTCCCCGCGCCGGACATGTCCAGCGTGCCGTTCGTGCCGCCGGCGTTCCGCCCGGCCGTGCAGGCCGCCTGCCGGGTGATGCAGCAGCGGCAGGCCGCCGTCGCCGAGGCGCACGGCGCCGTCGTCGCCCCGGTGGCCGCGGAGGTCGCGGCCTCGTTCACCGCGGAGCCCGGGCTGTTCTCGGCCGACCGGTTCCACCCGTCGTCGGCCGGCTACGCGCGCATCGCCGCGGCTCTGGCGCCGACGGTGCTCGCCGCCGCCCGCGACCGGCGGGAGCGCCGGGCGGCCTGAGCCGCCCGGCGCCCGCGCTCACATGTCGCGGTAGCGCTTCGCGGCCGCGAGGGCCTCGGTGAGCCGGCCGCGGTCGAGGTCGGGCCCGTAGCCGGGGGTGTCGCGCTGGATGCGCCACCCCTCGGCCAGCGGGCCCAGGTCGACGACGTCGAAGCCGAGCTCGTCGATGAACGACGACACCGTCTCCTTGGCCGACGCGTCGTCGCCGGCGATCGCCAGCGCCCGGCGGTCGGGCGTGCCCGGCGGGGTGCGGCGGGCGGTGATGTCGGCGGCGTAGATGTGGTTGAACGCCTTGACCACGCGGGAGGTCGGCAGGTGCGCCTGCAGCAGCTCGGCGGTGGTGGTCGACTCGTCGTCGAGCTCGGCGATGTGCCCGTCGCGCTCCGGGTAGTAGTTGTTCGTGTCGATGACGACCTTGCCGGCCAGCGGCTCGACCGGGACGTCGCCGACCGCCTTGAGCGGCACGGTGACGACGACGAGGTCGCCGGCCGCGCCCGCCTCCTCCGCAGTGGCTGCCCGCACCGAGCCGCGCCGCGACGGGCGGGCCTCGATCCGGTCGACCAGGTCGGTGAGGGTCTCGGGGCCGCGGGAGTTGGACAGGACCACGTCGTAGCCGGCGTCGGTCGCTGCCTGGGCGAGCGCCGTGCCGATGTGGCCGGCGCCGATGATGCCGAGTGTCGTCATGCCTGCCGCCAACGCGGCCGCCCGCCGGTCATTCCCGCGGCCGGGGTCTCGGCACAGGAAGCTCTACGCACGCTCTCGGCGCCTGGACGTGCGTAGAGCTCCCGATGCCTCGACTACTCCCGGTCGAGCGCGTCGGCGAGCAGCTCGGCGAGGTGGCTGCCCGGGCGGTCGGCCAGCGCGTCGAGCTGGGTGCGGCAGGAGAACCCGTCGGCCAGCACGACCGCGTCCGGGCCCGCCTCCCGCACCGCGGGCAGCAGCTGCTGCTCGGCGATCGCCACCGACACGTCGTGGTGGCCCTTCTCCACGCCCCAGTTCCCGGCCAGGCCGCAGCAGCCGCCGAGCCGGGTGACCGTCGCGCCGGCCGCGCGCAGCAGCCGCTCGTCGGCCGCCCACCCCATCACCGCGTGGTGGTGGCAGTGCGGCTGCGCGACCACCTCGACGCCGGCCAGCGACGGCGGCGTCCAGCCCTCGGTGGCGCCGAGCAGCTCGGCCAGCGTCCGCGTGGCCGCCGCGACCCGCCCAGCGGCCGGGTCGTCGAGCAGCTCCACGGCGTCGCTGCGCAGCGCCGCGGTGCACGAGGGCTCCACGCCGACGATCGGGACGCCGGCGTCGGCCAGCGGCGCGAGCCGCCGCACGGTGTCGCCGAGGATGCGCTTCGCGGTGTCGAGCTGGCCGGTGGTGATCCAGGTCAGGCCGCAGCAGGTGTCGTCGCCGGGCACCTGCACCGCGTAGCCGGCGGCCTCGAGCACGCGGGCCGCCGCGTGCGCGACGTGCGGGGCGAAGTGGTCGGTGAAGGAGTCCACCCACAGCGCCACGGGCGCGCCGTCCTGCCGGCCCGGCGTCCAGGTCTGCCGGAAGGTGCGCGGCGCGAACTCAGGCAGGTCGCGGCGCTGGTCGACGCCGGCCCCCCACCTCGCCAGCCGCCCGCCCAGGCGCGACCGCAGCACCGCGTTGACCAGCCGCGGCGCCCGCGCAGCGACGTCGGACCACATGGGCAGCTTGCCGAGGGTGTAGTGCGACAGCGGCCGCAGCCGGCGGCGGTAGCTCTGGTGCAGCACCTCGGACTTGTAGCTGGCCATGTCCACACCGGTCGGGCAGTCGCGCGAGCAGCCCTTGCACGACAGGCACAGGTCCAGCGCCGCGTGCACCTCCGGCGAGCGCCAGTCCCGCACCGGCCCGCCCGGCGCCAGCATCTCCTGCAGCACGCGGGCGCGGCCGCGGGTGGAGTCCTTCTCCTCGCGGGTGGCGGGGAACGACGGGCACATCACCGCGACGCCGGACGGGTCGGCCCGGCACTTGCCGACGCCGGTGCAGCGGTGCACCGCGTTGGACAGGTCGCCGTCGTCGTGCCGGTAGAGCAGCGCGAGGCCCTCCCGCCTGCGCGGCGCGGCGGCCACCCGGATGTCGGCGTCGAGCGGCGCGGGGCGCACGAGCACGCCGGGGTTGAGCACGTCGTCCGGGTCGAACAGGCCCTTGACCTGGGCGAACAGGTCGAGCGCGGCGGGGGAGTACATCGTCGGCAGCAGCTCGCTGCGGGCCCGGCCGTCACCGTGCTCGCCCGACACCGACCCGCCGTAGCGGGCCACCAGCCGGGCGGCCTCCTCCACGAAGGCGCGGTAGGCGGCGCGGCCCCGGTCGGGCTCGCGTCCGAAGGGGAAGTCGATGCGCACGTGCACGCAGCCGTCGCCGAAGTGCCCGTAGGGGACGCCCTGCAGCCCGTGCTGCGCGAGCAGCGCGTCGAACTCCCGCAGGTAGGGGCCCAGCGACGTCACCGGGACGGCGGCGTCCTCCCACCCGGCGTGCGCGGGCCGCCCGTCGGAGGTGCGCGCGGCCAGGCCCGCGCCGTCCTCCCGGATCCGCCAGATCGCCGCGGCGTGCGCGACGTCGGTGACCACCATGCTGTCCAGCGCGCCGGCGTCGGCGACCACCCGGGCGCCGGTGGCCGCCACCTCGTCCACGGTGTCGCCGGTGACCTCGACGATCAGCCACCCGGCGCCCTCCGGCAGGTCCGGGACGACGGCGGCCGGCACGTCGCGCAGCCGCTGCACGATCCGCTCGTCGAGGCCCTCGACCGCGGTCGGCCCGTGCCGGAGCAGGGCGGGGGTGGCGTCGGCGGCGTCGGCCATCGACGGGTAGCCCAGCACCACCAGCCCGCGGTACGGGGCGTCGGCGACCAGCCGCACGGTGGCGCCGAGGACGACGGCGAGGGTGCCCTCGCTGCCGACCAGCGCCCGGGTGACGTCGAAGCCGTGCTCGGGCAGCAGGTGCTCCAGCGAGTACCCCGACACCTGGCGGCCGAAGGTGCCGAGCTCGGTGCGGATGGTGGACAGGCCGCCGGCGACGACGTCGCGCAGGCCGTCGAGGCCGGTCACCGGCGAGCCGGAGGTCAGCCGCAGCCGCTGCCCGGTGCCGGTGACCACGTCGAGGCCGACGACGTTGTCCGACGTCCGGCCGTAGCCCAGCGCCCGCGAGCCGCAGGCGTTGTTGCCGATCATCCCGCCGATCGTGCAGCGGTTGCTCGTGCTCGGGTCGGGTCCGAAGCGCAGCCCGTGCGGGCGCGCGGCGGCCTGCAGCCGCGACTGCACGACGCCGGGGTCGACGACGGCGGTGCGGGCCCCGGCGTCGATCGCGTGCACGCGGGACAGGTACCGGCTGGTGTCGACGACGACGCCGGTGCCGACGGCGTTCCCGGCGATCGAGGTGCCGGCGCCGCGCATGGTCAGCGGGACGCCGAGCTCGCGGCACACCGACAGTGCGGCCACCACCTCGTCGGCATCGCGCGGCCGGACGACGGCCTGCGGGAGCACGCGGTACAGGGACCCGTCGGAGGAGTACAGCGCCCGGGCCAGGCCCGAGTCGTCGACGTCGCCGATGCCGGCGCGGCGGAGTGCGGCGGTGACCTCGGTGGGGGGCGCGTCGACGGTCGTCACGCGCCCAGTGTCCCCGGTGCCGCCCACGGGGTGGACGGCACCGGGTCGGTGGCTCGGCTCCCGGCCGGCCCTGCGGCTCAGCCCTCCGTGGGCGGCTCGTCCTTGCCGGACTCCTCCGCCTCGTCGGCCTCCTCCTTGGTGTGGTGCACCGCGCCGTCGGCGTGCTCCGGCGGGCCGTAGACGGTGTAGAGGACCAGCGGGTTCGGCCCGGTGTTGAGGAAGTTGTGCTTCGTCCCCGCCGGGACGACGACGAGGTCGCCCTGCGCCACCTTCTTGGTGGCCCCGCCGACCTTGGCCTCACCGACGCCGCTGACGAAGGTGAGGATCTGGTCGATGTCCTCGTGGACCTCCTCGCCGATCTCCCCGCCCGGCGGGATGGTCATGACGACGAGCTGGGTGTTCTTCCCCGTCCACAGCACCCGGCGGAAGTCGGGGCTCTCCTCGGCGACGGTCGCGATCGTGAAGTGGATGACGGACGCCATCGACGCGCACCTCCTGGTCCTCGCGGCACCCGTGCGGTGCCCTCTCGGGGACGCTCCTGCCCCCTCTCCGCGCGGAGCATGCGCGGAGCCCACCGACGACGTCCCCCGGACGGCTGTGACGGGCGCCTCGGCCCTGCTACGGTGGCGCCACGTCGGTTCGAATGTCCAACCGACGCCCGTCGATCCCCTGGGGGCGCGCGTGTCCCGCTCGGTCCAGCAGGCTCCTCCCGCGGCACCGCCGGCCTCGTCGCCGCGGGTGCAGCGCCGCACGCTCGCCGTCGTCGCCACCAGCACGCTGCTCGTGCTGGCCGCCTTCGTCACGCCGCTGGCCACCACGGTGTCCACCGCGCGCGACCTCGGCACCGGCCCCGGCGGGCAGGCGTGGCTGCTCTCGGCGATGAGCGTGGGGCTCGCCGCGGCGCTGCTGGTGGCCGGGGCGATCGCCGACGACGTCGGCCGCCGCCTGGTCTTCACCGCCGGCCTGGTGCTGCTCGCCGCCGGTGCGGGCCTGACCGCCGCGGCCGGCTCCACGGGCGCGTTCGTCGCCGGGCGGCTGGTCGAGGGAGTCGGCGGTGCCGCGGTGCTCGCCTGCTCGCTCGGCCTGATCGCGCAGGTCTTCCCGCTGGGGCCCGCCCGGGCGCGCGCCGCCGCGGTGTGGGGCGCGGCGCTGGGCGCGGGTACCGGCGTCGGCGGCCTGGCCGCGGTGGTCCTCGACGGCGACGACGGCTGGCGCGCCACGCACGTCGCCACCGCCGCCGCCACCCTGCTGCTCGCCGTCGCCGCGCGCCTGCTGCTGCCGGAGTCCCCGCGCCCGCGCCGGCCGCGGGTCGACGTCGCCGGGCCCGTGCTGCTCGTCTCCGCCGTCACCTGCCTGCTGGTCGGCCTGGTCGCCCCCCGCGGCGGCGCCGGCGCGGCCGCGACGGCGGTGCTGCTCGGCGGCGGCGCGCTGCTGGCCGCGGGGTTCGTGCTGGCCGAGAGCCGGGTGCGCACGCCGATGGTCGACCTCGGCCTGTTCCGCGTCCGCGGGTTCACCGCCGCGCTGGTCGGCGCGCTGGTCACCGGCGTCGCCACGGTCGGGCTGATGTCCTTCCTCGCCACCGTGCTGCAGCGCGGGCTGGGCGAGAGCCTCCTCGCGACGACGGTGCTCGTGCTGGTGTGGTCGGCGGTGGCGACGGCGACCTCGGTGGGCCTGCGCTGGCTCCCCGGCGTCGACGGGCGGCTCCTGCTGGCCGCGGGCCTCGCGCTGTCCGCGGCCGGGCTGGCCGCGCTCGCGGTGCTCGACGCGGACTCCACCGCGGTGCGGCTGCTGCCCGGGCTGCTGGTGCTCGGCGTCGGCTACGGCGTCGCCAACGCCGCGCTGGGCCGGGAGGCGGTGGCGCACGTGCCGCCGGAGCGGGCCGGCATGGGCAGCGGGGCGAACAACACCGCCCGCTACCTCGGCGCGGCCGTGGGGGCGACGCTCGTCGTCCTGCTGGTCACCGCGGGCACGCCCGCGGGCACCGCGGCCGGCCTGCTCGCGGGGTGGGACGCCGCCGCGCTGGCGGGCGCGGCGCTCAGCGCCGCCGGCGCGCTGGTGGTGCTGGCACTGCGACCCGCCCGCCGCTGACGGCCGCCCCGGCGACGTCCACCGCTGCGACGTCCACCGCGGCGAGCGGGGCGTGCGCCCGGCGCAGCCGGAGCAGGCCCACGCCCACGAGCGCGCTGGCGGCACCGGCCGCGGCAGCGGCGACGGCGAGCACCGACAGCGCCCCGGCCGCGGCGAGCGCCCCGACGACGGCGGTCTCCAGCGCCACGGTGACCCACACCGCCGCGGCGGCGACCCGGTCGGCCGCGGCGATGCCGTTGTAGAGCAGCAGCTGGGCCAGCGCGAGGAGGGTGCCGGCGGCGGTGAACACCCAGGTCCATCCGCCGAGGTGGGCGCCGTAGGCGGCGCCGCCGACCAGGGGCAGCGCGGCGGCGCCGAGCACCGCGGTGGCCAGGGTGAGCACCCCGCCGACCGCCGCGACCACCCCGAGCGCCGCGGGCAGCGCCTGCCGCCGCGACGCCGGGTCGGCCAGCCGGGGGAGGAGCACCACGCCGACGCCCTGCGGCAGCCAGTAGGCCACCTTGGCGAACACCGCCCCCACGGCGTACTCGCCGGCCTGCGCCGCCGGCAGGTGGTGGCGCGCCAGCAGCAGGTCGAGGTTGACCAGCAGCACCAGCCCGAGCAGTGCGCCCGCGGCCCGCACCGACGAGCGCGCCGGGCCGCGCAGCCCCCGCGAGACCCCCGGCCGGCCGCAGCCCAGCCACGACACCAGCGCGCCCGCCGCGCACCCGGCCGCCATGCCGGCCAGCGCCGCGGCCGGCGTCCCGCCCGCCAGCAGGCCGGTCACCGCGCCCGCCCACTTGAGCCCGCCGAAGGAGACGAACACCGCGGCCAGGCGGCCGTGCCGGCCGGTGCCCTGCAGGATGCCGTCGTAGCCGCCGACCAGCGTCTGCGGCACCAGCGCGACGGCCAGCCACACCGCGCCCGCCGCGCCGGGCAGGCGCAGCGCCGACACCACCAGCGGCACGGCCGCCAGCGCCACCAGGCCGACGGCGACGCTCGCGACCAGCGCCGTCGCGTGCAGCCGGGGCACCGCCCGCGCGGCCGCCGACGCCGGGTGCCGGCCCAGGTGCAGCGCGGCCGCCGTCTGCAGCCCGGTGGCCGGCACCGACCCGACCAGCAGCACGCCCAGCAGCGCGGCGAGCTCGCCGTAGGACTGCGGCGCGAGCGCCCGCGCGGCGAGCACCGTGACGACGTAGGCCAGGCCGCTGACCAGCAGCAGCGAGCCGGACACCAGCGCCGCCGGGACCGCCCCCGCTCCGGCCGGGCGGCCCGGCGCGGCTCCCTCCTGCGGGTGTCGCGGGCGGGGCGGGCTCACGCGCCCCACCTACCCTGCGGAGGACCTGCGGCCGGGCGCGGGGGAGCGGACGGGGACGGAGGGCACGCGTGGACGACTGCGTGCTGCCCGACCGCTCGCCGTGGCCCGCCCGCTGGCTCGCGCTCGCCGTGGCGCTGCTCGTCAGCGCCCCCGCGCTGGCGCCCGGCCACGTGCTGCTCGGCGACCTCGTCTCGGTGCCGCGCCTCGACCTCGACCTCGACGCGCTCGGCCTGTCCGGCGCCCTGCCGCGCGCCGTCCCCGCCGACGGCGCGACCGCGCTGCTCACCGCGGTGCTGCCCGGGGCGCTGGTGCAGAAGGCGCTGCTCGTCGCCACCGTGTACGCCGCGGTGCTCGGCGCCGCCCGCCTGGTGCCGCCGGGGCCCGGCGGGCGCCGCGGGCTCGCCGGCGCGGTGGCCGGGCTGGCCTACGGCTGGAGCCCCTACCTGGCCGAGCGGCTGCTGCTCGGCCAGTGGACCCTGCTGCTCGCCTGGGCGGCGCTGCCCTGGGTGGTGCGGGCGGGCCTGCGGCTCCGCGCCGGCGAGCCGGGCGCCCTGCCGCGGCTGGTGCTCGTCCTCGTGCCGGCCGTCCTGAGCCCGACCGGCAGCCTGCTCGCCGCCGGCGCCGTCCTCGCGGGCACCGGCCGGGCAGCCGCGGGGCGGGCCCTCGCGGCGGTCGCGCTGCTGTCGGCGCCGTGGGTGGTCGCCGCCCTGCTCAGCCCGGCCGCGGGCACCTCCGACCCCGCCGGCGTCGCCGCGTTCGCCGCCCGCGGGGAGAACTGGGGCGGCTCGGTGCTCGCGGTGCTCGGCACGGGCGGTCTGTGGAACGCCGCGGCGGTGCCCCCGTCGCGGGCGTCGGTGCTCGTCCCCGTCGGAACGGCGCTGCTGCTGGCCCTCGCCGTCGCCGGCTGGGCCGCCCGCGCGGCGCGCGCCGGTGCCGGGACGCGGCTGCTCGTCCTCGGCACCGCCGGGCTGCTGCTGGCCCTCGCCGGCGCGCTGCCGGGCGCCTCCGCGCTGCTCGAGGCGGCCGTCGCGGGCGTCCCGGGCGCGGGCCTGCTCCGCGACGGGCAGAAGTGGGCGGCCTGGCTCGCCCTGCCCCTCGCGGTGGGCGCCGGGCTCGGTGCCCGCCGGGCGTACGCGGCGCTGCGGGAGCTGCTGCCCGGGGCCGCCGCGCGGGCGGTCGCCGCTCTGGCGCTGCTCCTGCCGCTGGTCGCCGTCCCGGACCTGGCCTGGGGCGTCGGCGGGCGGCTGCAGCCGGTGGCCTGGCCGCCCGACTGGCAGGCCGTGCGCGAGGTCGTCGCCGGCGACGACGTGCCGGGCGACGTGCTGGTGCTCCCGGCCGGCGTCTACCGGGCGTTCGACTGGAACGACCGCCGCCCCCAGCTCGACCCGGCGGCCCGCTGGCTGCCCCGGCCGGTGGTCGCCGACGACACCCTGCGGGTGGACGGCGAGGCGGTGCGCGGCGAGGACGCCCGCGCCCGGGACGTCCTGGCGGCCGCCGGCGACCCGGCGGAGCTGGCCCGGCTGGGCGTCGGCTGGGTGCTGGTCGAGCGGGGCACGCCCGGCCCCGCGGTGCCCGCCGAGGTGGCCGCGCTGCCCGTCGAGTACGCCGGGAACGACCTCGTCCTGCACCGCGTGCCGGGTGCGGTCGAGGGCCCCCGGCCGGCGGCCGGCCGGACGGTGGCGGTGCTCGCCGCTCACGGCCTCGCGCTGGGAGTCGCCGCGGCCTCTGCGTTGTGGATCACCGTACGGGCGTCTACGGTGGCGCTCCGTCGTCGCCCTCCGGAGAAACGAGTCCCCGCGTGAAGACCCTCCTGGCCGTGCTCCTGTCCCTCGGCGCCGGTGCGGCCGTCGGTGCCGCCGCCGTCGCGGGCATCACCGCCGTCGTCGACCCCGACACCGCCGCGGTGGAGCAGAGCGACCAGCAGCCGGTCGACGTCCTGGACTACGGCACCCGCGGCTGACCCCGCGCCGGCGTCCGCCCGCGCGGACGCCAGCACCGCACCCCAGCCCCGCACGCTCGAGGCCCAGTCGAGGCCGGCGGCGTGCCGGGCCGCGGCCGCACCCATCGCGGTGCGGCCGCCCTCGTCCTCCAGCAGCCGCTCCACCGCGGCGGTGAGCCCGTCGAGGTCGTCGACGAGCAGGCCGGTCCGGCCGTCGAGCACCGACTCGTTGAGCCCGCCCGCCGAGCGGTAGCCCACCGTCGGCGTCCGGTGCGTGCCGGCCTCGGTGACCACCAGGCCCCAGCCCTCCTTGACCGACGGGCACAGGTGCACCCACGCCCGCGCGAGCTGCGCGTGCTTCTCCGGCTCGTCGACGAACCCGTGGAACTCCACCCGGCCGGCGACGCCGAGCCGCTCGGCCTCGGCGCGCAGCCGCTCGTCCCACCAGCCCTCGCCGACCACCGACAGCGTCAGCTCCGGGTGGCGCGGCGCGAGCCGGGCGAGCACCTCGAGCGCGTGCTCGACCCGCTTGTGCGGCACGAGCCGGCCGAGCACCACCAGCCGCGGCGTCGCCGAGCGGCGCACCGCCACCCGCGGCGCGGGCTCCACGCCGTTGGGCACGACGGCGACCCGCCCCGGGGCGACGCCCAGGCCGGCGAGCTCCGTGCGCGTCGCCTCCGACACCGTCACGTAGCGGGAGCGCCGGTACACCCACGGCGCCAGCCGGGACTCCAGCCACCAGCCGACCGCGCCGCCGAGCCGGCCGAAGACGATCGGCCACTGCTCGCGGTGCACGTGGTGCACGAGCACGACGACCGGCGCCCGCGTGACCAGCGGGCTGCAGAACGGCAGGCCGTTCTGCACGTCGACCACCAGCCGCGGCCGGCGGCGGGCCACGTGCAGCAGCGCCCGCGGGTAGACGCCCAGCCGCCCGCCGCGGCGCACCACCCGGACGCCGCGGACGACCTCCTCGCGCGGGGCCCGCCCGTGCGCCGCGCAGAACAGCTCGACGTCGAGCCCGGCGGCCGCGAGTCCCTCGGCGACCCGGTGCACGTACCGTTCCGACCCGCCGCCCTCCGGGTGGCTGTCGTCACGCCAGTTGACGAAGACGACGTCGGCCGGCGGTCGTCGGCGGCGGGAGACCCAGATCACCCGCGGCACGATACAGACGGGTACCGGCCATTCCACCCGCCCGAATGGTCGACAGAGGAGACGCGCAGTAATGGACCGCTCCGCCACTCTCGACCGGTCCGTCCGGCTGTTCCGGTCCTTCCTGCGCGAGCAGACCGACCCCGACACCTTCTACGGGGTGCTGGCCGAGGACTCCGTGCGGCAGCTCGCGCGCTGGGCCGACCTCGACGGCGCGACCGTCCTCGACGTCGGCGGCGGGCCGGGCTACTTCGCCCGCGGCTTCCGGGCGGCGGGCGCCACCTACGTGGGCCTCGAGCCCGACGCCGGCGAGATGGCCGCCCGCGGCGAGCCGGAGCCCGGCACGCTGCGGGGGAGCGGGGAGGCCCTGCCGGTGCGCAGCGGCGCCGTCGACGTCTGCTACTCGTCCAACGTGCTCGAGCACGTCGCGCGCCCCTGGGTGATGGCGGACGAGATGGTGCGGGTGACCAGGCCCGGCGGCACGGTCCTGATCTCGTTCACGCCCTGGCTGTCGCCGTGGGGCGGGCACGAGACCGCGCCGTGGCACTACCTCGGTGGCGGCTACGCGCGCCGCCGCTTCCGCCGGCGCGCCGGCCGCGAGCCGAAGAACCGCTTCGGGGAGTCGCTGTTCGCCGTCTCGGCCGGGGGCCTCGTCCGGTGGGCGCGGCGCTGCCCCGACGCCGACCTGCTCGCCGTCTTCCCCCGCTACCACCCGTGGTGGGCCACCTGGGTCGCCCGTGTCCCGGGGCTGCGCGAGATCGCGTCCTGGAACGTCGTCGTGGTGCTCCGCCGACGGGGGTCGTGACCGCCGGTAACGGGCGGTATCGGCATCCGTGACGATGCCGGTACGCGCCGGTATCCCCTGGACGGGGGAGCGGTACCGGCGGGAACCGACCGGGTTTGGCGCGTGACCTACCCGACAGTAGTGTGACCCGCGCCGCGACGCCGGACCGGTCGTCGCACCCCTCGAGGAGGTCCCTCCGCATGCGTCGTCGTGGTCTCGGTCTCGGCCTGGTGGCCCTGGGCGCCGTCCTCCTGGGCGCCGCCCTGGCGATCCGGCTGTTCCTCGCGCCCGACCTGGTCCGCCTGCCGCTGGACCAGACCGCCTCGGCGACGGCGACGGGCAGCGACGTCACCTACCTCGACTTCTCCACCCTCGAGGAGGTCGACGGCGTCGACGCCACCGTCCGCCTGACGGTCCAGGGCGACGCGGGCTCCGAGGACGCCTCCGACGACGTCGCCGTGTGGTCCTCGGGCACGACGGTCACCGCCGAGGACGGCACGCTCGTCACCGCGAGCAGCTACACCGCCTGCCTCGACCGCCGCGACGCCTCCTCGGTCGACTGCGGCAGCGAGGCCGTCGACGAGGAGCCCGCCGACGTCGACGGGCTCACCGTGACCTTCCCGTTCGGTGTCGAGCAGCGCGACTACGACGTCTGGAACGTCACCACCGCGCAGACCTTCCCCGCCCGCTTCGACGGCGAGGAGGAGATCGAGGGCCTCGAGGTCTACCGCTTCGTGCAGGAGATCCCCGAGACCGTGATCCGGCAGACCGAGGTGCCCGGCGAGCTGGCCGGCGTGCCCGACGAGGAGTCGGTCGAGGCCGACGTCGTCTACAGCAACACCCGCACGCTGTGGGTGGAGCCGGTCAGCGGCGTGCTGGTCACCTCCTCCGAGGCCCCGGTCACCGTGCTGCGCGCCCCCGACGGCACCACCGGCGCCACGATCCTGCGGGCCGAGTTCGCCGCCAGCGACGAGACCGTCGCGGCCGGCGTCGAGCGCGCCGAGGACAACAAGGGCAAGGTCACGCTCGTCACCCGGACCCTGCCGCTGGCCGTCGCCGCGCTCGGGCTGCTCCTCGTGATCGCCGGCGTCGTGCTCGCCCTGCGGTCGCGGGGCGGCGCGCACCGGGCCGACGCCGCCGGGGCGGCCGCCCAGGAGCCGGTGTCGTTCGCCAAGTGAGCCCCTCCCGGGAGGGGCGCGGCCCCTCCCCGGCGCCGTGGCCGCGCCCCCGCTGACGACCGAGCCCGCCGGACCCCGTCCGGCGGGCTCGGTCGCGTCCCCGCCCCGCCCGGAGCCGGCCGCGCCGGACCCGCGCCCGCCGGGACGGCTGCTCGACCGCGCGCGGCTGGCGGTCGGCTGCCTGGGCCTGGTCGCCCTGGCGCTGTCCCAGTCGCCGGGCCGGGTGGTGTCCGACACCAAGCTCGACGTCTGGGTCGACCCGCTCGGCTTCCTCGGCCGGGCGCTGTCGATGTGGGACCCGGAGGGCTTCGCCGGCCAGGTGCAGAACCAGGCCTACGGCTACCTGTGGCCGATGGGCCCGTTCAGCGCCCTGCTCCGCGGGGCGGGCCTGGCGCCCTGGGTGGTCCAGCGGCTGTGGTGGGCGCTGCTGCTGTGCACCGCCTTCCTCGGCGTCGTGGTGCTGGCCCGGCGGCTGCGGATCGGCTCGCCCGCCGCGGTGGTCCTCGGCGGCCTGGCCTACGCCCTCGCCCCGCGGATGGTTACCTCGCTCGGCGCGACGTCGATCGAGGTGCTGCCGATGGCGGTGGCGCCGTGGGTGCTGGTGCCGCTCGTGGGCGCCGCGGCGCTGCGGTCCCCGCGCCGGGCGGCCGCGCTGTCCGGGCTGGCCGTGTTCTGCGCGGGCGGCGTGAACGCCGTCGCCGCGGCCGCCGTCCTCCCGCTGCCGGTGCTCTGGCTGCTCAGCCGGCGCCCCGGCCGGGCCCGCCGACGGCTGGCCGCCTGGTGGGCCCTCGCCGTGGTGCTGGCGACCGCGTGGTGGGCCGGGCCGCTGATGCTGCTCGGCCGCTACAGCGTCCCGTTCCTCGACCTGATCGAGACGGCGGCGACGACCACCGCGCCCACCGACCTGCTCTCGGTCCTGCGCGGCACCGACCACTGGGTGCCGGCGCTGGCCACCGCCGCGGGCCCGCTGTGGCCTGCCGGCTGGTCGCTGCTGCACGACGCCGTGCCCGTGACGGCGACCGTGGTGCTCGCCGCCGCCGGCCTCGCCGCGCTGTGTCGGCCGCGCCTGCGCGAGCGGACCTGGCTGGTGCTCGGCGTCCTCGCCGGCGCGGCGCTGGTGACGATGGGCCACCTGGCCGCCGTCGACGGCGTGCTGGCCCCCTGGCTGCACGAGGCCCTCGACGGCCCGCTGGCGCCGCTGCGCAACGTGCACAAGTTCGACCCGGTGCTCCGGCTGCCGCTCGTGCTGGCGCTGGTCGACCTCGTCACCGCGGCGACCGGAGCCGCCCGCCGGGCCGGCCGGCCGGGCCCGGCTCCCCGGCCCGGCCGGCCGCTGCCCGCCCTGCTCGCCCGCGCGGTCGCGCCGCTGCGCCGGGCCGTCCCGGCGGCGGTGCGGCTCGGCGGCCGGGCGACCGTGGCCCTGGTCGTGCTCGGCGTCGCCGGCGTCGCCGTCCCGGCGGTCCAGGGACGGCTGGCCCCGCCCGCCGGGTTCGAGACGGTGCCCGGCTACTGGCAGCAGGCCGCCGACTTCCTCGCCCGCGACACCCCCGCCGGGCGGGCGCTGCTGGTCCCCGGCTCCTCCTTCGCCACCTACGGCTGGGGGACGCCGAACGACGAGCCGGTGCAGGTGCTCGCCGGGTCGCCGTGGGAGGTGCGCAACGCGGTGCCGCTCGCGCCGAACGCCCACGTGCGGGTGCTCGACGCCATCGAGGCGCGGCTGGCCGCCGGGCAGGGCTCGGAGGCGCTCACCCGCTACCTGGCGCGGGCCGGCATCTCCCACGTCGTCGTCCGCAACGACCTCGACGTCGGCGCGTCCGGGTCGCCCCGCCCGGTGCTCGTGCACCAGGCCCTGCGCGACTCGCCCGGCATCCGGCGGGTCGCCGCCTTCGGCCCCGACTTCCCCGGTGTCGCGCTGCTCGGGCGGGTCTTCGACGCCGGGCTCGCCCAGCCCCTGCCGGCGGTGGAGGTGTTCGGCGTCGCCGACCCGGCGCCCCGGGCCTGGACGGCGCCGCTCGCCGACGCCGTCACCGTGTCCGGCGGCCCGGACGGCGTCCTGGCGCTGGAGGACCAGGGCCTGGTCACCGGGCGGCCCACCGTGCTCGCCGGTGCCGGTGTCGAGGGCACCGGGGCGGTGGCGGTGTCCGACGCGCTGGTGCGCCGCGAGCGCAGCATGGGCCGCCTGACCGACGCCGCCTCCCAGGGGCTGGCCCCGGAGGACCCGCTGCGCCTGGACGCCCCGGCCCGCGACCACCTGCTCGGCGACCAGGCGGCCGCGGAGAGCGTCGTCCGCTACACCGGCGCCGTCCCCGGGGCCGCGGCGTCGGCGTCGGACGCCGACAGCTACGGCGGCGCGGACCCCGCCCGCTCGCCCTGGGCGGCCGTCGACGGCGACCCCACCACCGCCTGGTACCCGCCCGACGACGTCGGGACGCCCGCCCCGGTCGAGTGGACGCTGCGCACCGACGAGCCGGTCGGCGCGCTGTCGGTCGGCGTGACCCTGCCGCCGGACGTGGCCGCCGACCCGCCGTCGGTGCTGCTGGTGGGCACGGACACCGGCTCGCTGCGGGTCCGGGTGGCCGCGACGGCGGCGCCCCAGCAGGTGCCCCTCCCGCCGGGCGCCACGCGGTCGCTGTCCCTCTCCGTGCCGCCGGGCGAGACGCTCGGGCTGGCCGAGGTGGCGGTGCCCGGCCTGACCGTGACCCGGTCGGTCGTGCTGCCCGACCCCGCCGCCCCGGCCGACGCCTACGTCCTCGCCGCGGCCGGCGCCCCCGTCGCCGGGTGCGCCACCTCCACCGACGCCGACCTGCGCTGCGGCGCCCCGCTCGTCGACGCCGCCGAGGAGCCCGCCGGCCTCGACCGGGTGCTCACCGTCGCCGACACCGCGGACTACGACCTCTCGCTCACCGCCGTGCCGCGGGCCGGCGGCGCCCTCGACGAGCTGCTGGCCGCCTCGTCGGGGACCTTCAGCCGGGTGGCGGCGAGCTCCACCGCCGTCCCCGACCCGCGGGCCGGCGCCGCCGCCGTCGCCGACGGCGACCCGGGGACCGCCTGGCACGCCGCCGCCGACGACGGCTCGCCCACCCTGGTGGTCAGCTGGCTCACCCCGCAGACCGTCGACCGGCTCCGGGTGGAGACCGCCGGCTCGGTGACCGGCGCGCGGCCGGGCGCGGTCACGCTGTCCGGCGGCGGGATCACCCGCACGCTGCGCCTCGACGACGACGGCGCGGTCTCCTTCACCCCGGTCACCACCGACCGGCTGACGATCACCTTCGAGCTGGCCGACCGCACCGGGTCCTTCGACCCCTACACCCGCACGGTCTCCGACCTCGGCGTCGTCGTGGGGGAGCTCGAGGTCACCGCGCTCGCGGTGCCCGACCCCGACCGGCTGGTCGAGGTGCCCTGCGGCGAGGGACCCGTCGTCGCGCTCGACGGGCAGCGGTGGGAGACCTCGGTGCGCACGACGTACGGCGCGCTGCGCGACCTCGCCCCCGTGTCCCTCGACCTCTGCGACCCGGTGGGGCAGACGCTGCGGCTCGGGGCCGGGGAGCACCGGTTCACCGCGGCCGGCACCCCGGAGCTGGCCGTCCGGTCGGCCACCCTGCTGCGCGCCGGCGGCGCCCTGGCGGCCACGCCGGGGATCGACGTCGACCGCACCGCCGCTGGCGTCGACCGCTGGGACGCCGAGCACCGCGCGGTGCGGGTCGCCGCCCGCGACGAGCCGACGCTGCTCGTGGTGCCGGAGAACACCAACCCCGGGTGGACCGCCACGCTCGACGGCGCGGCGCTCGAGGCCGTGGCCGTCGACGGCTGGCAGCAGGCCTGGGTGCTGCCCGCCGGCCCGGCCGGAGTCGTCCGGCTCGACTACGGGCCCGGCGGCGCCTACCGGGCGGCGCTGGCCGGCGGGGCCGCCGCGGTGGCGCTGCTCGTCGCGCTGGCCGTCCGGCCGGCGACGGCCCCGGCGCCGCCCGCGCGCCCGTTCGCCCGGCCCGCCCGCGGCCGGCGGTTCCTCGCGGCGGTCGTGGTGCTCGCCGCCCTGGCCGGCGTCGCCCTGGCCGGCGGGGGAGTGGGCCTCGCGGTGCTCGGCGTCGCCGCCGTGCTCGCCGCGGCCGCCGGGCGCCGCCGGTTCGCGGTCCTCGGCGCGCTCGCGGCGTCGCTGGTGGCGGCCGCGGGCGTGCTGCTGGCGGTCGAGGGGACCGCGGACGCCCGTCAGGCGCTCGGCGTCGCCGCGCTGTCGGTCGTCGTCGCCGCGGTGCTGCCCCTGCGCCGCAGGCGGGGGAGGACCACGCCGTCGGCGGCGTGACGGAACCGCCGCAGCGGCCGCTCCACGAGCACGTACAGCAGCCAGGCGACACCCACCCCGGCGAGCCAGGTGGCCGGCGCCACGAGCACCAGCGGGCCGGTGAACACCGGCGTGCCGGTGAGGTCGTATCCGCCGGTCAGCAGGACCACGTGCACGAGGAACAGGCCGTAGGAGACCTCGCCGAGCCCCCGCGCGGTGCGGCCGGACAGCGCCGCGCGCACCCGGCCGCGCTGCTCGCCGAGGACCAGCGGCGCGACCAGCAGGACCGCGACGCCGCCGTAGAGCAGCGAGCGGGTGACCGCCTGGCCGGGTGAGGGCGCGGCCAGGCCCAGCGGCCCGGCCACCGGCGTGCAGGCGATCCAGAACAGCACCGCCGCGCCGGCCCAGCAGGTGCCGAGGCTGCCGGCCAGCTCCCGGGCGACCTGGACCGGCCGCCAGCCCGGGTCGGCGACGGTCAGCGTCGCCAGCCCGATGCCGCCGGCGAACCAGCCGGAGAAGGCGGGCAGCCACAGGTCGGTCGGCACGAAGGTGCGCTGCGCGCTCCAGACGACGACCAGCCAGACCAGGCCGAGCACCGCGACGCCGCCGAGCGCCGTGAGCACCGGCCACGGGCGGCGGGGGTCGCGCCGGCCCAGCCGCACCAGCCCGCCCGCCGCGAGCGGCAGGACCAGGTAGAACGCCACCTCGGTGCACAGGCTCCAGGTGTGCGCGAGGCCCGCCGCGAGGCCGCCGTCGTCGTAGACCTGCACGAGCAGCAGGTGGCGGACCCAGGTCGCCGCGCCCGCGCCGTCGTTGCCCGGCAGGAACAGCAGCGCGGCGGCGACGGTGAGCCAGTAGGCGGGCAGGATCCGCAGCGCCCGCCGCCACAGGTAGGGGACCGCCCGCGGCGCCGGCCGCCCCTCGGCCCCGGCCAGGAGGAACGGGCGGGACAGCAGGAAGCCGGCCAGCACGAAGAACACCGGGACGCCGACGTCGAGGTGGGCGAGCACGCGGCCGAGGGCGGAGGAGGTGTGGTCGCCGGTGGCGAACGCGGCGTGGGTGAGCACCACCGCGGTCGCGGCGAGGGCGCGCAGGCCGTCGAGCGCCGGGTACGCCCGCTCGGTGCGTGCGGCCGGGCCCCCCTCCAGGGCGGCGGAAGCCGTCACCGGTCCTCCCGTCGTCGCGGTGTCCCTCCTGCGGGGAGCCCGTCCCGGCCAGCGTAGGAGGGCGGGGCTACCGGTCGGTAGGGTCCGCCCCCGGACGAGGAGGTGCCGTGCGGGGACGCGGACGGCTGGGTGAGCAGGTGCGCGCGGACTGGACCCGGCTGGGTGCCGAGGACCCGCTCTGGGCGGTCTGGGTCGACCCCGACAAGCGCGGCGGCCGCTGGGACGTCGAGGAGTTCCTGGCGCTCGGTCGCGACGACGTCGAGCGCACCCGCGCCTGGCTGTCCCGCCTGGGCCTGCCCACGGAGTGGGACCGCGTCCTCGACTTCGGCTGCGGCGCGGGCCGGCTCAGCCAGGCCCTCGCCCCGCACGCCCGCGAGGTCGTCGGCCTCGACGTCTCCGGGCCGATGCTCGCCCGCGCCCGGGAGCTCGACCGCAGCGGCGGCCGGTGCCGCTTCGTGCTCGCCGAGGACGCCGACCTGCACCCGGTGCCCGACGCCTCCGTGGACCTGGTGCTCACCGAGCGCGTCCTGCAGCACCTCCCGCCGGGCGGCGCCGAGCGCGCCCTGGCCGGGTTCCTCCGCGTGCTGCGGCCCGGCGGCGTCGCGGTGCTGCACTGCCCGACGACGCCGCTGTGGACCGCCCGCGGCGTCGTCTGGCGGGTGGCGCCGACCCGGCTGGTGCGCTGGGCCCAGACCCGGCTGCTCGGCTACCCGGCCCCCATGCTGATGACCGGGGTGCCGGAGGCGCGGGTGCGGGCGGTCGCCGCGGCCGCCGGTGGCCGGGTGGTCGACGTCGCCGCCGTGGGAGAGCCCGCGACGCACTGGGCGGCGGCCCGCTACGTCGTCGTCAGGGACGCGGGCTGACCCGGGGTCAGGCGCGGCGGGCTACCAGCTGGACGAGGACCTCGGTCGCGACGTCGGTGTCGTCGGCCAGCGAGGTCACCTCGCCCCGCTCCACGCGGGCGAGCATCAGCTCGTTGAGGCCGCCGACGGCGGCGAGCACCAGCGCCCGGTCGACCGGGCGCACCTCGTCGGGGTGCCGCTCGGCGAGCTCGGCGGCCACGCCGCAGATTAGCTCCACGTAGCGGTCGATCACCTGCCGGCGCAGGGCGAGCGCCGGCCGGCCGGCGGCCTGCACCTCGACCAGCGCCGCCCAGGCCACCTCCGGGTTGGCCGCGAGCACCTCGAGGTAGGCGCGGACGGCGGTGCGCAGCCGGTCGGGCCACGCCAGGCCCGCGGCCCGCTCCTGCGCCGCCTGCACGGTGGCCAGCATCTTGTCGGTGGCCCGCGTGTACAGCTCGAGGAGGCAGTGCTCCTTGTCGCGGAAGTGCGCGTACACGATCGTCTTGGACACGCGGCCCTCGCGGGCGATGTCGGAGATCGTCGTGGCGCGGTAGCCCTTGGCCGCCATGCAGGTGGCCAGCGCGAGCAGGATCCGGACCCGCCGATGGGCGTCGTCCTCGGTGAGGTCCTCCGGGGTCACGAGGGCTTCCACGCCCGCGATGCTAGGCGTCGTCGGCCCCCGCACCGGCCTCCGACGCGGCGTCGGCGGCGTTCCCCGCGTCCGCGGACGGCCCGGCGAACGACTCCGCGACCACGACGGCACGCGCGGTGTACAGCAGCCAGTCGTACGGCGTGCCCCACACCTGCTCGACCGGCACCTGCTCCCACCGGGCGCCCGGGCCCGTGCAGCGCAGCGCGGTGAGCCGGGAGAACGGCAGCGCGCCGGTGCGCAGCGCCTCGTCGAGGTCGGGGTTGTAGCCGACCGGCACCGTCACCCACAGGTGCCCGCCGGGGGCGAGGAGATCGTGCAGCCGCCGCACCGCCCGCGCCGCCTTCCCCGGGTCGCGCGGCTCCTCGTCGAAGCCGACGTGCTCCAGCGTGCTGATGGCCAGCACGAGGTCGTAGCGCTGTGCCGGGTCGAGGTCGACGACGTCGGCGTTGCGCACGCCCGGCGCCCGCTCGTACTTGTCGACGACGTCGTGGCCCACCGGCCGGTAGTGCGACAGCACGTTGCCGACCTCGAGGACGCGCGGGGCGGGCCCGGGACCCGCGAGCGCGGCGTCGAGGACCGCCTCGGCGAGGGGCACCTCGACGGCGCGCTCGTTGAGCCACGTCCAGTGGTAGGGGTGCCGCAGCAGCCGGTGCTCGGTGCCCTCGTGCGTGACGGTCGCCGCCCACGGCCGGCCGGCGCGGGCGCGCCCCAGCGCCCACCGCGTCCCCCAGGACAGGCAGGCGGCGGCGACCGGGACGGCGCCCCGCTGCCGGGTGTGCTGCAGCACGCGGGCGGCGACGGCGGAGGCGGGCACGGCGCAGGAGTCTAGGTGCGCGCCGCGCCCGCCCCCGGCCGGCGGCGCGGGCCGGCGGGGTCAGCGCGGCGGCATGCGCAGGGCGCCGTCGAGCCGGATCGTCCCGCCGTCGAGCACGGGGTCGTCGACGATCGCGAGCGCGAGGCGGGCGAACTCGTCGGGAGACCGAGCCGCCGCGGGTGCGGGGTGGCCTGCCCGAGGGAGTCCCGCACCTCCTGGGAGAGCCGGGCGGGGATCGGGGTGTCGAAGTGCCGGGGCGATGGTGACCACCCGGACCAGCCGCTGGGCGAGGTCGCGCGCGGCGACCAGGGGAAGCCCGACGATCCCCGCCTGGGCCGGGGCGCAGGCGAGCTGGCCGACCTGCCCCTCGTGGGCCGCCACCGACGCGGTGAGCACGCAGACGCCGCGCTCCTCGCCGCCGAGGGGCTCGTGGGCGGCCATCCGCGCCGCGGCCCGGCGAAGGACGGTGGAGGTGCCGATCAGGTCGACCCGGACGACCGACTCGTAGGGCTCCAGCGACCCCGGCCGGCCGTCCCGGTCGACCACGCGCAGCGCGCCGCCGCGGCCGGCGCAGTGCACGAGCGTGCGCAGCGGCGCGAGCTCGTCGGCCACGGCGACGGCGGCCGCGACCGCGTCGGGGTCGGTGACGTCGGCAGGTCGACCAGCACGGTGGGCACGCCGCGCTCGGTCCGCCGGCGGGCGGTGGCCGGGCCGAGGCCCGACGCCCCGCCGGTGACGACCGGGGAACCTGCGGTGACGTCCAGGGCCTGCCTTCCCTCGGGTACGCGCCGGGCGGAGCCCCCCACCGCGGGTGAGTGGACTCACCGCCGGTGCGGGAACACATCGGCGGCCGCCGCTGTCGTCCCCTGGGTGACCGCCCCGACGAACGAGCGCACGCCGGTGCGCGCCTACGCCGTCTGGCTCACCGCGCTGGCCGCCTACGTGGTCGCCGTCTTCCACCGCGCCTCGCTCGGCGTGGCCGGGGTGGAGGCCCAGCAGCGCTTCGACGCCGGCGCCTCGGCTGTGTCGCTGTTCCTCGTGCTGCAGCTCGCCGTCTACGCCGGCCTGCAGGTGCCGGTGGGCGTGGCCCTGGACCGCTTCGGATCGCGGCGGCTGATCGTCGCGGGCGGCGTCACGATGGCGGCCGGGCAACTGGTGCTGGCGCTGGCCACCGACGTGCCCACGGCGATCGCCGCGCGCGTGCTCGTCGGCGCCGGCGACGCGATGACCTTCATCAGCGTGCTGCGCGTCGTCGGCTTCTGGTTCCCCGGGCGCACCGTCCCGCTGATCACCCAGCTCACCGGCATCCTCGGCCAGGTCGGGCAGATCGTGGCCGCATACCCGCTGGTGGCGCTGCTGCACTCGGCCGGCTGGCGCAGCACCTTCCTCGGCGCGGCGGCGGCCGGCGTGCTCGTCGTCGTCCTGGTGCTCGCGACGCTGCGCGACACCCCGCCCGGGATCGAGCTCGCGCCCGCCGCGGGCCTGGCCGACGTGCGCCGCAGCCTCGCGCTCACCTGGCGCGAGCCCGGCACCCGGATCGGCCTCTACACCCACCTGGTCACCCAGTTCTCCGGCACGGTGTTCGCGCTGCTGTGGGGCTATCCCTTCCTCGTCGTCGGGCAGGGGCTGTCCCCGGCCACGGCGGCGTCGCTGCTGACCCTGCTGGTGCTCGTCGGCATGGGCGTCGGGCCGCTGCTCGGCCGGCTGTGCGGGCGCTGGCCGCTGCGCCGGTCGGTGCTGGTCTTCTCGATCCTCGTGCTGACCGCGGGCACCTGGACCGTCGTGCTGCTGTGGCCCGGGCGCGCGCCGCTGTGGCTGCTGGTCGTGCTCGTCGTCGTGCTGGGCACCAACGGCCCCGGCTCGATGATCGGCTTCGACTTCGCCCGCACCTGGAACCCGGCCGAGCGGCAGGGCAGCGCCAGCGGGGTGGTCAACGTGGGCGGCTTCGTGGCCTCCCTGCTCACCATCCTCGCCGTCGGCGCGGTCCTCGACGCGCTCACACCCGGCGCCTCCACCGCCTACGACCTCGACGCGTTCCGCGCCGCCTTCGCCGTCCAGTACCTGTTCTGGGCGATCGGCCTGGTCGGGGTGGTCAAGCACCGGCGGGCGCTGCGCGCGCGGCTCGCCCGCGACGGTGTCGTGCTCGCGCCGCTGTACGTCGCGGTCTCGGCCCGGCTGCGCGGGGGCAGCGCCTACCGCTGACCGGTCGCGCCCGGGAGGGCGCTCCCGGCAGGATCGCGGTCATGGACGTCGTGGTCGGGCTGGACAGCGGGACGACGGCGACCAAGGCGGTGACCGCCGGCGCCGACGGCCGCGTGCGCGACCTGGTGAGCGTCGGCTACCGCCTGTCGGTGCCGGCGCCCGGGCGCGCGGAGCTCGACGCCCGGCGGCTGGCCGACGCCGCGGTCGAGGCGCTGGCCGCCGTGAGCGCCGCCGCCCGCGAGCGCGGCGACCGGGTGGTCGGGATCTGCCTGTCCGCGGCGATGCACGGCCTGGTCCCCATGGACGACGACGGCCGCCCGCTCGGCCCGGTGGTCACCTGGGCCGACGACCGCGCCGCCGGCTTCGCCGAGGCCCTGCGCGCCGACGGCCGGGCCGGCGGGCTGCACACCCGCACCGGGACGCCGGTGCACCCGATGTCGCCGCTGCTCAAGCTCGCCGCGATGCGCGCCGAGGACCCCGACCGGCTCGCGTCGGTGCCGCGCTGGGGCGGGGTCAAGGAGCTCGTCGTGGCGGCCCTGCACGGCGGGCCGCAGGTGCTCGACCGGGCCTGCGCCTCGGCCACCGGGCTCTACGCCATCCGTTCCGGCGCCTGGGACGCCGAGGCGCTCGACGTCGCCGGGGTGCGCGCGTCCCAGCTCGGCGAGGTCCTGCCGACGACGGCGGTGCTGCCCGGCCTGCGCCCCGAGGTGGCCGCGGCGGCCGGCCTGCCGCGGGACACGCCGCTGGTCCTCGGCGCCTCCGACGGCGTGCTGGCCAACCTCGGCATCGGCGCGGTGCGGCCGGAGGTGGCCGCGGTGTCGCTGGGCACCAGCGGGGCGATGCGGGTCGTCGTCCCCGCGCCCACGGTCGACCCCGCCCACCGGCTGTTCTGCTACGCGCTCACCGAGGACCACTGGGTGGTCGGCGGCGCGGTGAACAACGGCGGCTCGGTGGTGCGCTGGGCGGCGCAGGCGCTGGCCGACGGCGACGCGCTGGGCGGCGAGGAGGCCGACGAGCTCGACGCCCGGCTGCTCGAGGAGGCGGCGGGCGTGCCGGCCGGCAGCGCCGGCCTGCTGTGCCTGCCCTACCTGCTCGGCGAGCGGGCGCCGTGGTGGCGCTCGGGCCTGCGCGGCGCCTACGTGGGCCTGCGCCGCGAGCACCGCCGCGGGCACCTGGTGCGCGCCGCCGTCGAGGGGGTGTGCCAGCAGCTGGCGCTGGTGCGCGACGCCTTCTCGGCCACCGGGCTGCCGGTGTGCGAGGTCCGCGCCACCGGTGGCGCGGTGGCCTCGCCGCTGTGGGTGTCGACGCTGGCCGCCGCGCTCGACCTGCCGGTGCGGGTGGCCGACTCGCCCGAGGGCACGGGGCTGGGCGCCTGCCTGCTCGGCCTGCACGCGCTCGGCGCGCTGCCCGACCTCGACGCCGCCACTGCGCTGGTCGGCGTCTCCGACCCGGTCGAGCCCGACCGCGCCGCCGCCGACCTCTACGCCCGCACCCGGCCGCTGGTCGAGCAGTCGACGCGGGCGCTGGCCGACGTGCTCACCACCCTCGACGCCCTCGACGACACCCCGTCCCAGACCCCCGCCTGAGCCCTGGAGGAACCGCCATGCCCGAGGTCGAGCCCGTACTGGGTGCCGGTCCGCTGCTCCTCATCGCCGCCGCCGCGGTGGGGGTCCTGCTGTTCCTGATCATGAAGCTCAAGCTGCACGCCTTCCTGGCGCTCATCCTCGTCAGCCTCCTGACCGCGCTGGCCACGCGGATCCCGCTCGAGGACGTCGTCACCACCCTCACGAGCGGGTTCGGCAGCACACTCGCCAACGTCGCGCTGCTGGTCGGCCTCGGCGCGATGCTCGGCCGGCTCCTGGAGCACAGCGGCGGGGCCCAGGTGCTCGCCGACAGCCTCATCGGCCGTTTCGGGGAGAAGCGGGCACCGCTCGCCCTCGGCGTGGCCGCGCTGCTGTTCGGCTTCCCCATCTTCTTCGACGCCGGCCTCGTGGTCTTCCTGCCCATCGTGTTCACCGTGGCCGCCCGGCTCGGCGGCTCGCTGCTCACCTATGGCCTGCCGACCGCCGGCGCCTTCGCGGTCATGCACGCCTTCGTGCCGCCGCACCCGGGGCCGGTCGCGGCCGCCGAGCTGGTCGGGGCCGACATCGGGCTGACGCTGGTGTTCGGGCTGCTCATCGGCCTGCCCACCTGGTACCTCGGCGGCTACCTGTTCGGGCTGTGGGCCGGGCGCCGGTACGACGTCGCCGTCCCCGACATCCTGGCCGACGGCTCCCCGCGCACGGCCGACGACGAGCCGGACCCCTCGGTGGAGGGCACTTCGCCGGCCATCGCGTCGGGCGGCTCCTCCGCCGGTGGCCGGGCCGGCACCGCGACCCGCCCGGCGTCGCCCCGCTTCGGCACGGTGGTGGGCATCCTGCTGCTCCCGCTGGTGCTCATCTTCCTCAACACGGGGCTGACCACGCTCGCCACGGCGGGAGCGATGGACGAGTCGTCCTTCGTCGTCCGGGCCGGCCAGCTGGTCGGCGCCACCCCGGTCGCGCTGCTGATCACCGTGCTGGTCGGGATCCTGGTGCTCGGCCGGCGGCGGGGGGAGAGCGGCGCCCAGGTCGAGTCGATCGTGAACAGCGCCCTGGGCCCGGTCTGCGCGATCATCCTCATCACCGGTGCCGGCGGCATGTTCGGCGGCGTCCTGCGTGCCAGTGGGATCGGCACCGCGCTGGCCGACGTCCTCGGCGACATCGGCCTGCCGGTCATCGTCGCGGCGTTCGTGGTCTCGGTCCTGCTGCGGATCGCGCAGGGCTCGGCGACGGTCGCCCTGACCACCACCGCCGGCCTTATGGCGCCGGTGATCGAGGTGTCGGACGGGCTGTCCTCGATCGACCTCGCCCTGATCGTCATCGCCATCGCCGCCGGGGCGACCGTGCTCTCGCACGTGAACGACTCCGGCTTCTGGCTGGTCAGCCGGTTCTTCCAGATGGACGAGAAGACGACGCTCAAGACCTGGACGGTCATGGAGACGCTGCTCGGGACGATCGGCTTCGCGCTGGCGCTCGTGCTCAGCCTCTTCCTCTAGCCGCAGGGGACGCGGACGGCGCCGTTCCGCGCCACGATGACGGCCGGACCGCAACGGAGCGGGGAGGAGTCGTCATGAGGGGTGCGGCGCGGGCGGCGGTGGCCGGGCTCGGCGCGGTGGCGGCGGTGGCCGCCCGGGACCTGGTGCAGCGGGAGCACACGCTGCTGCGCAACTTCCCGGTGCTGGGACACGCCCGGTACCTGCTGGAGTCGATCGGGCCGGAGCTGCGGCAGTACCTGGTGGCCGGCAACAACGAGGAGCGGCCCTTCACCCGCGACCAGCGGCGCTGGGTGTACGCCTCGGCGAAGGGTGAGAACAACTACTTCGGGTTCGGCACCGACAACGACCTCGAGTACACGGCCGGGTACCCGGTGATCAACCACCGCACGTTCGGCGGGGCCGTCCCGCCGTCGCACCCGCACTCGGCGGCCGACGTCGCGCTGCCCTCGGCCAAGGTGCTGGGCGGGCCGCGCGGGCGGGCGCGGGCGTTCCGGCCGGCGTCGGTGGTCAACGTGTCGGCGATGAGCTTCGGCTCGCTGTCCGGGGCCGCCGTCGAGGCGCTCAACCGCGGGGCGGCGCTGGCCGGGTGCCTGCACAACACGGGAGAGGGTGGCCTGTCGGTGCACCACCGGCACGGCGGTGAGCTCGTCTTCCAGATCGGCACCGCCTACTTCGGCTGTCGCGACGACCGGGGCCGTTTCGATCTGCGCCGGCTGCAGGACCTCGTCGCCTCGGCGCCGGTGCGGGCGCTGGAGGTGAAGCTCAGCCAGGGCGCCAAGCCGGGCCTGGGCGGGGTGCTGCCGGCGGCGAAGGTGAGCGCGGAGATCGCCGCGGCCCGCGGGGTGCCCGAGGGCGTCGACTGCGTGAGCCCGTCGCGGCACGCGGAGTTCACCGACGCCGACGGCCTGCTCGACTGGGTCGAGCTCCTGGCCGACGCCACGGGGCTGCCGGTGGGCATCAAGTCCGCCGTCGGGGACATGGCGTTCTGGGACGAGCTGACCTCGCTCATGGCCGCCGGTGACCGCGGGGTGGACTTCGTGACGATCGATGGCGGCGAGGGCGGCACGGGCGCCGCGCCACTGATCTTCACCGACTCGGTGTCGCTGCCCTTCCAGCTCGGCTTCGCCCGCGTGTACTCGGCCTTCGCCCGCCGCGGGCTGGCCGAGCGGGTCACCTTCGTCGGCGCCGGGAAGCTCGGCCTGCCCGACAACGCCGTCGTGGCGTTCGCGCTCGGCTGCGACATGGTCAACATCGCCCGCGAGGCGATGCTGGCGATCGGCTGCATCCAGGCGCAGAAGTGCCACACTGACACCTGCCCCACCGGCGTCGCCACCCAGAACGCGTGGCTGGCGCACGGGCTGGACCCGCAGCGGAAGTCGGTGCGGCTGGCCAACTACGTCGCCACGCTGCGCCGCGACCTGCTCAAGGTCGCCGAGGCGTGTGGCGTCGAGCACCCCGGGCTCATCGACACCGGCTCGGTGGAGGTGCTCACCGGGCGGACGGCCTCGACGCCGCTCGGTGAGGTCTACGGCTACGAGCCGGGGTGGGGGCTGCCCTCGGCCGCCGACCGCGCGGAGGTCGTCGCGCTCATGACGGCCGAGGCACCCCAGGGCGGCTCGGCGCCCCCGTCGGAGCACGCGCAGGGCTGACCCCGGCCCCCTGCAGGGGCCCGCCACGAGCCTGCGAGTGGTGGGGGCAGGGGGTCCTTCCGCTATGCCTCGCCGCGGAGGAGCTGCTCGAAGGAGGGGACGTCGGCGAAGGGGTCCACCGGCCGGGCCGACGCCGGCCGGCCGGTGACCAGGTCGGCCAGCTCGCCGGCCGCGCGGGTGATCCGGCCGCTGAGCTCGGCGCTGTTGCCGTCGCCGCCGGCCCAGTCCTCGCTGGCCGCGAACACCGCCGTCGGCACCGTCACCGCCCGCAGGTAGGCGAACAGCGGCCGCATCGCGTGCTCGAGCACGAGCGAGTGCCGCGCCGTGCCCGCGGTGGCCGCCATGAGCACGGGCTTGCCGGTCAGCGCGTCCTTGTCGAGCACGTCGGCGAAGGACTTGAACAGTCCGCTGTAGGAGGCGGTGAACACCGGGGTGACGGCGACGACGCCGTCGGCCCCGGTGACGGTCTCGACGGCCGCGCGCAGCGCCGCGTTCGGGAAGCCGGTGACGAAGGCGTCGGCGAGGTCGCGGGCGTGCTCGCGCAGCTCGACGACCTCCACCGTGGCGTCCTCGCCCCGCTCGCGCAGGGCGGCGACGGTCGCGGCGGTCAGCCGGTCGGCGAGCAGCCGGGTCGACGACGGCGTCGACAGCCCGGCGCTCACCACGGCCAGCGTGCGGGTGGTCATGCGGGGACCTCCTCGGCGGTGCGCCCGGTGACGTCGTCGCCGGCGGCGTGCACGGTCGGGTCGACCGCGCCGCCGCGCGCGGCGACGCGCGAGGCGTGGGTGGGGGCGTCGGGCACGTGCGCGGGCTTGACGGCGGCGAACTCGCGGCGCAGCACCGGCACGACCTCCTCGCCGAGCAGGTCGAGCTGCTCGAGCACGGTCTTCAGCGGCAGGCCCGCGTGGTCGATGAGGAACAGCTGGCGCTGGTAGTCGCCGACGTAGTCGCGGAAGCCGAGGGTCCGCTCGATCACCTGCTGCGGGGAGCCGACGGTCAGCGGCGTCTCGCGGGAGAAGTCCTCGAGCGAGGGGCCGTGGCCGTAGACCGGCGCCTCGTCGAAGTAGGGCCGGAACTCGGTGACGGCGTCCTGCGAGTTCTTCCGCATGAAGACCTGACCGCCGAGGCCGACGATCGCCTGGTCGGCGCGGCCGTGGCCGTGGTGCTCGAAGCGCGAGCGGTAGAACTCGACCATCCGCTGCGTGTGCTCCTTCGGCCAGAAGATGTGGTTGGAGAAGAAGCCGTCGCCGTAGTAGGCGGCCTGCTCGGCGATCTGCGGGCTGCGGATCGAGCCGTGCCAGACGAACGGCGGGACGCCGTCGAGCGGCCGCGGCGTGGACGTGAAGCCCTGCAGCGGGGTGCGGAACCGGCCGGACCAGTCGACGACGTCCTCGTCCCACAGCCGGCGCAGCAGCGCGTAGTTCTCGACCGCCAGCGGGATGCCGTTGCGGATGTCCTGGCCGAACCACGGGTAGACCGGGCCGGTGTTGCCGCGGCCCATCATCAGGTCGACGCGGCCGCCGGCGAGGTGCTGCAGCATCGCGTAGTCCTCGGCGATCTTCACCGGGTCGTTGGTGGTGATCAGCGTCGTCGACGTCGACAGCTGCAGCCGGCTGGTCTGCGCGGCGATGTAGGCCAGCGTGGTGGTGGGGGAGGACGAGAAGAACGGCGGGTTGTGGTGCTCGCCCAGGGCGAAGACGTCGAGCCCGACCTCCTCGGCCTTCTTCGCGATGGTGACCACGTCCTGGATCCGCTGCGCCTCGCTGGGCGTGCGGCCGGTCGTGGGGTCGGTCGTGATGTCGCTGACCGTGAAGATCCCGAACTGCATCTCGTCCTCCATCTAGTTGAGAGCGCAACTACGGTACCGTCTGCAACGCCGTGCGCCCGCAGGCATTCCCCAGGTGCGCGTGACCGTGCCGTGACCTTCCCGTCGCGTTCGGTGACCGGTCCGGCACGGCCGGATGTCCCCACTCCGCAGCCGTCCGCAGGGCCCTCCCGGGCCCGGCCCGCCGGCTCCCGGCGGTGGGAGCCTGTGATCACCGTCTCCGGTCCGCCGGGACGGGCCGGGTCGGACGCGCACCGAGGGGGAACCGGGATGGCGCAGCAGGATCAGGGCACCGCCCAGCAGCGGGCGGAGGACGGGGCCGGGCCCCGGCCGGGCGGTGGCCTGGACGGCCTGCTCGGCACGGCTCCGGTGTTCACCGGCGCCGTCCGCGGCTACGACCGCATGCAGGTCGACGCGTACGTGGACTGGGCCGAGACCGAGGTGCTCGTCCTGCGCCGCGAGAACGACCACCTGCTCACCCGCTACGCCGCCGTCTCGGCCGACCTGCAGGCGGCGCGCGCCCGGCTGTCCTCGCTCGTCCGCGAGCGCGACGCCGCGCCCGGGCCCGAGGAGGCGCGGGCTCTGTACGAGCGGGCCGAGCGCGAGGCCGCGGCGCTGACGGCCGCCGCCGAGGAGGAGGCCCGGCAGGTCCTCGACGACGCGCGGACCGAGGCCGCGGCCCGCCTGTCGGGCGTCGCGGAGATGCGCGAGGCGGTCGCGGCGTTGCGCGAGCAGACCCGGTCGGAGGCCGCGGCCGTCCTCGAGGCGGCCCGGCGGGAGGCCGACGGCCTGCGCCGCGCGGCCGCCGAGGAGCGCGACCGGCTGGACCGGGAGGCCGCCGAGGCGCGTGCCCGGGCCGACGCCGAGGCGCTCGAGCGGCGCCGCGCGCTGGAGTCCGAGCTCGCCCCGCTGTACGCGCGGTGCGAGCAGGCCCGCGAGTGGCTGCGCCGGCTGACCGGCCAGCTCGACGAGGCGCTCGCCGTCGTGGCCGGGGCGCTGCCCGGCGACGTCGCCGTCCTCGCCGACCGCCGCGAGTCCGCCGCCGCGGACGGCCCGGCCGCCCCCGCGGACGGCACCGCCGCCGCCGACGGCGGTGCGTCGCAGCTCACGGTGCTGCAGGGCGGCAGCCGGCCCGAGGTCGCGGCGGCCTCCTGACCGGCGCGGACGCCCGTCCGGCGGGGTCCCGCGGGACCCCGCCGGCCTCGGCCGTCCCACCGGCATCTCCGGTCCCGTGTTGTCACGGACCGGTAACGACGCCTACCGTGGCCGCGTCCGGTCGGTCGTCTCGTCCCCACCCGGGGAGCCTGACCGGACGCCGCCGAGTCGTGTCCGCACCCGTGGGCGCGAGCCGGGGACCCACCGCAGTCCTGGGGTGAATCGCACCCCGGCGAGCACCCGCTCGCCTGGTGCGTAGGGCTTCTTCCCGCCCGAACCCGTCAGCTAACCCGGTAGGCGGCTTCCGGAAGGAACGGAGAGTCTCCGCATGCCCGCCTCCGGGCCTCCCCGGCCCGCAGGTGCAGCCGCGCGCGCGATGCGCGCCCCCGCGTCCGCCTGACGCCGGCTCCCACCTGCCTGCCACCGGCGCCCCGCCGCCGGGACCCGTGGACCGCGACATCCGCCAGACCGCGCAGCGCCGCCCCTGACCGGGGCTGCCGCGCACTCTCCCTCGGAGCACCCACCCCCTCATGCGTTCCCGTACCCGCACCGCCGCCGCCGACGCCCCCGCGACCGTCGAGGCCTCCGCCGTCGACAGCACCGCCGTCGAGTCCGTCACCGAGAGCACCGACACCGCCGTCCTCGACGCCGTCCGGCCCGCGAGGGCCCGCCGGGCCCGCCGCAGCTCCCCGCCGATGGGCCCCCGCCGCCCCGCGCTGCTGCTCGGCGCCGCGGCCGCCGGCGCGCTCGTCGTCGGCGTGCTGTCCGCCAGCAGCCCCGCCGCCTCCGCCGGCACCGAGACCGTCAGCGCCTCGGTGAGCGTGGCCGAGCAGCTCGGCATCCCGCAGCAGCCGGCCGGCTCCGCGACCGTGGTCGAGCAGACCGACCTCGCGCCGCTGGAGGACCTCGCCGCCTCGCGCAGTCAGCGCTCGGCCGAGGAGACCACCGCCGCCCAGGCGCAGGCCGCCGCCGACCAGGCCGAGCTCGACCGCCGCGCCGCCGAGGAGGCCGCGCGGATCGCCGCCGAGCAGGAGGCCGCCCGCCGCGCCGCCGAGGAGGCCGCCCGCGCGGCCGAGGCCGCCGCCGCCGAGCAGGCCGCCGCCGCGGCCGCCGCGCAGCAGCAGTCGACCTCCGCCGCCGCCCCGGCGCCGGCCGCCTCCGCCGCCCCGGCCGCCCGCGGCTCCTTCAAGGAGTACGCGATGAGCAAGGTCGGCAGCGGCGAGCAGTTCTCCTGCCTCGAGAGCCTGTGGGGCAAGGAGAGCGGCTGGAACCCCAACGCGCAGAACCCGAGCAGCACCGCCTACGGGATCCCGCAGTTCCTCGACTCCACCTGGGCCAGCACCGGCATCGCCAAGACCTCCGACGGCTACCGGCAGATCGACGCGGGCCTGATCTACATCGAGGAGCGCTACGGCTCCCCGTGCGCGGCCTGGGCGCACTCCCAGTCGACCGGCTGGTACTGACCGGCACGGTGACGGAGGCCGGTACCCGGGTCGTGCCCGCGGGGTTCGTCCGTGCGCACACCCAGGTCCGGCGTCCGTCGCTGGTCCCGGAGGTGCGGCTGCACGTCGCCGACGACGTCGTCGCCCTCTGGGAGGCCATGGAGGACGCCGCCGGCGGCGCCGGTGAGGCGCCGCCGTTCTGGGCGGCCGCCTGGCCCGGCGGCCAGGCGCTGGCCCGCGCGGTGCTCGACGGCGCGGTGCCGCTGGCCGGCCGGCGCGTGCTCGACCTCGGGTCGGGCAGCGGCCTGGTCGCCGTCGCCGCCGTGCTCGCCGGCGCCCGCCACGTGCTCGCCAGCGACGTCGACCCGTTCTCCCGGACGGCGGTCGGCGTCAACGCGGGTCTCAACGGGGTGGCCGGCATCAGCGTCACCGGCGACGTGCTCGACCGCGAGCCGCCCGCCGTCGACGTCGTCCTGGCCGGCGACGTCTGCTACGACCGCGAGATGACCGAGCGGGTGCTGCCCTTCCTCGACCGGGCCCGCGCCCGGGGCTGCGAGGTGCTGGTCGGCGACCCCGGCCGCCCCTACCTCCCGCACGAGCGGCTCGAGCCGGTGCTCGCCCTCGACGTCCCCGAGACCGAGGGTCCGGGGCTGCGCCGCACCACCGTCTGGCGGCTGCCCTGACCCGCTGCGGCTAGCGTCCGCGGCGTGCGCCCCTTCGACTTCAGCGGCACCGCCGTCGTCACCGGAGCCGCCAGCGGCATCGGCGCGGCCCTGGCGCCGCAGCTCGCCGCCCGCGGCACCGACCTCGTCCTGCTCGACCGCGACGGCGACCGGCTCGAGCGCGTCGCGGCCTCGGTGCGGGCCGCCTCCCCGGCGCGCACGGTGGACACCGTCGTCGCCGACCTCGCCGACGCCGGGCAGGTGCGCGGGGCCGCCGACGCCCTCGTGCGCGACCACCCCGCGACGACGCTGCTCGTGAACAACGCCGGCGTCGCGCTGGCCGGCCGGTTCGACCAGGTGACCCTCGAGGAGTTCGACTGGGTCCTCGACGTCAACCTGCGCGCCGCCGTCCGGCTCACCCACGCCCTGCTGCCCACCCTGCGGGCGCACCCCGGCGCGCACGTCGTCTGCGTGTCCAGCCTGTTCGGGCTCATGGCGCCGGCCGGGCAGGTGGCGTACGCGACGAGCAAGTTCGCCGTCCGCGGGTTCGCCGAGGCGCTGCGCCACGAGCTCGCCGACGACGGCGTGGGCGTCACCAGCGTGCACCCCGGCGGCATCGCCACCCGGATCGCGGAGACCGCGCGGCTGGGCAGCGGCGTCGACCCGGTGGAGGCCGCGCGGGGCACCGCCGAGTTCTCCCGGCTCCTGCGCTACCCGGCCGACCGGGCCGCGCGGCGCATCGTCGAGGCGGTCGAGCGCCGCCGCCCGCGGCTGCTCATCGGCGCCAGCGCCGTCGTGCCCGACGTCCTCGTGCGGCTCGCGCCCGGCTCCTACGGGCGGGCCCTGGCCGGCGCGGCGCGGCTGGCCGGCCTCCGCCGCGGGGCCTGAGCCCGCCGGTGGCCGTCCACGTCGGCACGTCGGGCTGGAGCTACGACCACTGGGACGGCGTCCTGTACCCGCCGGGGACCCCGCCGCGGGACCGGCTGGCGCACTACGTGCGCCGGTTCGGCACCGTGGAGCTCAACGCGAGCTTCTACCGCTGGCCGCGCACCGCCGCCTTCGCCTCGTGGCGGCGGCGGCTGCCCGAAGGCTTCCAGCTGTCGGTCAAGGCCCCGCGCGGGCTCACCCACGCGAAGCGGCTGTACGGCCCCGAGGCGTGGGTCGAGCGGATGACCGCGGCCTGGCACGAGCTCGGCCCCCGGCGGGCGGTGCTGCTGGTGCAGCTGCACCCGGCGGCGGCGCGGGACGACGCCCGGCTCGCGTACTTCCTGGCGCTGGTGCCGCCGTGGATGCGGGTGGCCGTGGAGTTCCGGCACCCGAGCTGGCACGACGAGGCCGTGTTCGGGCTGCTGGAGCGGCACGGCGCCGCCTACTGCGTGATGAGCGGCGCCGGACTGCCGTGCGTGCTGCGCGCGACCGCGCCGTTCGTCTACGTCCGGCTGCACGGCCCCGACCCGGCGCACCTGTACGCCGGCTCCTATCCCGACGCCGACCTGCGCTGGTGGGCCGACCGGATCGGCGAGTGGGCCGGGCAGGGCCGCGACGTCTACGCCTACTTCAACAACGACGGCCACGGTCACGCCGTGCGCGACGCGGAGACGCTGCGGGCCCTGGTCGGCTGAGCGCGGGCCCGCCGCTGCCGCGAGACTGGGCCGGGACCCGCCGGGAGCGGCGGGCGGAGCCGGGGGAGGACGACGTGACCGAGCCGGAGGAGACACCCCGCGACGGCGGCCGCGTGGCGCGCACGGTCGAGGACTTCGTCACGCAGCTGCGCGGCTTCACCGACCGGGCCACCCGGCTCGCCGCGGGGGCGGTGCCGTCGGGGTTCACGCTGCCGCGGCTGCCCTCGCCGCCGGGGGCGTTGTCGGCGGCGCAGGTCCGCTCGATCGCCGCCTCGGTGAAGGCGCAGCGGCAGCTCATCGAGGGCCTGGTCGGGCAGCTGCAGGCCTTCGACGAGCAGCTCGCCGTCTTCGAGCGGATCCTCGACCCGCTCGTGGAGTGGAGCTCCACCTGGGCGCGGCTGGAGGAGTCCTTCGCCGACGTCGTCCGCCGCTCGCCGCCCCAGCCGGGTGGGCAGTCCCCGTCCGCGTAGCCGGCCCCGTGCAGGGGCCCGCCGCGAGCGTGCGAGCGGTGGGGGGCAGGGGGTCCTTCGTCAGTCCTCGAAGCAGGCGGTCAGCGCGCCCACCACCAGCGGGACGTCGAGCGCCGAGGCCAGCTCGCGGCAGGAGTGCATGGCCAGCATCGGCGCGCCGACGTCGACGGTGGCCAGCCCCAGCCGGGTCGCCGTCAGCGGGCCGATCGTGGAGCCGCAGGGCAGGTCGGCGCGGGAGACGAACTCCTGGACCGGCACGCCGGCCTCGGCGCAGCGCTCGGCGAACCAGGCGCCGCCGGCCGCGTCGGTGGCGTAGGCCTGGTTGGCGTTGACCTTCACCACCGGTCCGCCGCCGAGCTGCGGGGCGTGCGCGGGCTCGTGCCGGTCGTACCGGGTCGGGTGGACGGCGTGGGCCATGTCGGCCGAGACCAGCCGCGAGCGGGCCAGCGCCCGGGGCAGCGCCTGCGGGTCGCCGGGGTCGGTGACCGCCACGACTCGCCGGACGACGTCCTCGAGGAAGCTGCCGCGCGCGCCGGACATCGAGCCGCTGCCCACCTCCTCGTGGTCGTTGGCCACGAACACCTGGGTGCGCCGGCCGGGCGCGGCGGCGAGCAGCGCGGTCACCCCGGCGTGGCAGCTGGCCAGGTTGTCCAGGCGGGGCGCGGCGATCCACGTGCCGTCGGCGCCGGTGGTCCCGGCCGGCTGGGTGTCGGCGAGCACGAGGTCGGAGGCGAGCACGTCGGCGGCCGCGACGCCGACCGCCGCGGCGAGCGCCTCGGTCAGGCCGGGCTCGGTGCCGAGGTCCCGCGACCACACCGGGACCAGGTGCCGCTGCGGGTCGAGGGTGAGGCCCTCGCGCACCGAGCGGTCGAGGTGGATGGCCAGCGACGGCAGCCGCAGCGGGGCGCCGTCGAGCCGGACCAGCTCGGTGTCCCCGCCGCGCAGCACCACCCGGCCGGCCACGGTGAGCTCCCGGTCCAGCCAGGTGTGCCACAGCCCGCCGCCGTAGGGCTCGACGCCGACCAGCCGGTAGCCCGCTTGCCGGACGTCGGAGCGCGGGCGCACCCGGAAGGTGGGGGAGTCGGTGTGCGCGCCGACCAGCCGCATGCCCGCCTCGGCGAGCGGCGCGGCGCCCAGCCGGAAGGCGACGACGCTGCCGCCGCGCACGACGGCGTACAGGCCGCCGGGGGCGAGGGTCCAGGCGTCGTCCTCGGCCAGCACGGTGGCGCCGGCCGCGGTCAGCCGGCGGGTGAGCTCGGCGACGGCGTGGAAGGGGGACGGGGAGGCGTCGACGAGGGCCCGCAGGTCGTCGCCGAGGGAGAGGCCGGAGGAGAGGTCGGGCACCCTGCGATCCTGCCCGACGGACCGATGGCTGCCCGACCCCGGTCGTGAATGGTCATGCGTGGTCGTGCATAATCTCTCTCGTGTCCAAGGTGCTCACGTCCCTGCCCGTCGGCGAACGCGTCGGGATCGCCTTCTCCGGTGGTCTCGACACCTCCGTGGCGGTCGCCTGGATGCGCGACAAGGGCGCCGTCCCCTGCACCTACACCGCGAACATCGGCCAGTACGACGAGCCCGACATCGCCTCGGTGCCCGGCCGCGCCTCCGCCTACGGCGCCGAGATCGCCCGGCTGGTCGACTGCCGGGAGGCGCTGGTCGAGGAGGGCCTGGCAGCCCTGACCTGCGGCGCCTTCCACATCCGCTCCGGTGGGCGCAGCTACTTCAACACCACCCCGCTGGGCCGCGCGGTCACCGGCACGCTGCTGGTGCGCGCGATGCTCGAGGACGGCGTCGGCATCTGGGGCGACGGCTCGACGTTCAAGGGCAACGACATCGAGCGCTTCTACCGGTACGGCCTGCTGGCCAACCCGTCGCTGCGCATCTACAAGCCGTGGCTGGACGCGGCGTTCGTCGAGGAGCTCGGCGGCCGGCAGGAGATGTCGGAGTGGCTGACCGCGCACGGCCTGCCCTACCGGGACAGCGCGGAGAAGGCCTACTCCACCGACGCCAACATCTGGGGCGCCACCCACGAGGCCAAGCGGCTGGAGCACCTCGACGCCGGCATCGAGATCGTCGAGCCGATCATGGGCGTCCGGTTCTGGGACCCGGCCGTGGAGATCGAGACCGAGGACGTGACGATCGGCTTCGCCAACGGGCGGCCGGTGTCGGTCAACGGCAAGGAGTACGCCTCCGCCGTCGACCTGGTGCTCGAGGTCAACGCGATCGGCGGCCGGCACGGCCTGGGCATGTCCGACCAGATCGAGAACCGGGTGATCGAGGCCAAGAGCCGCGGCATCTACGAGGCGCCGGGCATGGCGCTGCTGCACGCCGCCTACGAGCGGCTGGTCAACGCGATCCACAACGAGGACACCCTCGCCACGTACCACACCGAGGGCCGGCGGCTGGGCCGGCTGATGTACGAGGGCCGGTGGCTGGACCCCCAGGCGCTCATGCTGCGGGAGTCGCTGCAGCGCTGGGTCGGCATGGCCGTCACCGGCGAGGTCACCCTGCGGCTGCGGCGGGGCGAGGACTGGTCGATCGTCGACACCACCGGCCCGGCGTTCAGCTACCACCCGGACAAGCTGTCGATGGAGCGCACCGAGGACCCGGCGTTCGGCCCGACCGACCGGATCGGCCAGCTGACGATGCGCAACCTCGACATCGCCGACTCCCGCGCCAAGCTCGAGCAGTACGCCCGGCTCGGCATGGTCGGCGGCGGCGGGGGCGACACCGCGGTGATCGGCGCGGCCCAGGCGGCGGCCACCGGCCTCATCGACGGGATGACCGAGGGCGGCGCCGAGGCGATCGCCGGCCGCGCCGTGGCCGGTGTCGACGACGAGGCCCTCGACCGCGCGGCCATGGAGTCCGGCACCGACTGACGGCAGGGGCCGCCTCCCGCTTGCGACTGACGGCAAGCGGTCACGGAGCGGGAGGGGCCGGGGCGGCGGTCAGGTGCCCCCACGGAGGGCGTCGACGGGCTCGATGCGGGCCGCTCGGCGTGCCGGGAGGCCACCGGCCACCAGGCCGACCACCGCGCCGAGCACGGCACCGCCCAGGGCGATCCACGGATCGACCACGGGAGTCCAGTCCCGCACCACGGAGACGCCGACGACCGCGAACACCCCCAGCGCCGCGCCGATCAGGCCGCCGAGCAGGCCGACGACGACCGACTCGGCGACGAACTGCCCGGCGATCTGACGCCCGGTCGCGCCGATCGCCCGGCGGAGGCCGATCTCGCCGACCCGCTCCATGACCGACAGCGTCGTCACGTTCGCGATGCCCACCCCGCCGGCGAGCAGCACGATCACCGACAGCACGAGGAACACCTCGTTCACGTCGGCCTGCACGTCCCGACCGAGCTCGGACCGGCCGTCCGGGGCGTTCACCTCCAGGCTCTCCGGGTCGTCGGGCGCCAACGCCAGCGCGGCCTGGCTCCGCAGCTGGGGACCGGCGCCCACGGCGATGCGGGCCTGCGCGTCGCCGGGGGCGGGCAGTCCGAAGTCCGCACGTGCCGTCCCGGTGGGGAGGATGACCGCGCCGAGCAACTCCGCGCGGGCGTCCATCGAGTCGACCACGCCCACCACGGCGTAGGCGATCCCGTCGATGAACACCGAGGGCTGCGTGTCGACCCGGACGACGCCCAGACGCTCGGCGACCCGGGCGCCCAGCACCGCCACCCGGTCGGCCCGGCTGTCGTGTCCGGCGTCGAAGAAGCGGCCGGTGGACAACTGCCCGCCCAGCGTGTCGAGCAGCTGGTCGGAGGCCGCGTAGACCGGGGGAGGGGCGCTCGGCGGCTGCGACGGGTCGTTCACCGGCACCGTCGTGACGACGGCCTCGGGCAGTGGCACCTCGGCCAGCAGCGCCGCCGACTCGATACCGGCCAGCCGCTCGAGCCGGGGGACGGTGTCCCAGGGCAGCGCCGTCGTCGCGACGGTCGTCCCGCCCCCGGTGCTCGCCGTCCGCGGGGTGACGACGAGCTGGGTGACCGAGTTGGCGTCGAACTGGCGGGCGATCTGCGCGGCGGCGGTCTGGGCGAGGCCGATGGTGGCGACGAGCGCGGTGATGCCGAGCACGGTGCCGAGGATCGTCATCACCAGGCGCCCGGGCCGGGAGCCGATGTCCGCCGTGGCCTCGCCGAGCAGGTCGGTGAATCGGAAGCGGTCGGCGGGCTCGACCGGCCCACCGGGGGTGGGGACGGGCCGCCGGCGCGGGCGGGCCGGCACGTGGGGCCGGGGCACGCGCCGCGGGCCGGTCGGCGGGGTGGCCCGGCCCGTCACCCCGCCTCGCTCACGCGGCCGTCGGCGAGCCGGATCCGCCGGGAGGCCCGCCGCGCGACGTCCGCGTCGTGGGTGATGACCACCAGGGTCAGCCCGCCGGCGTGCAGCTCGTCGAACAGGGCCATGATCCCCGCGGACGTGGCCTGGTCGAGGTTGCCGGTCGGCTCGTCGGCCAGGAGCACGCGGGGACGCGAGGCCACGGCGCGGGCCACGGCGACCCGCTGCCGCTCCCCTCCGGAGAGGGTCCCGGGGAGGAAGTCGACGCGGTGCCCGAGGCCCACCCGCTCGAGGGCCTCCCGGGCGCGGGGCTCCCGTTCCGCGCGCGGTGTGCCGTTGTAGAGCATGGGCAGCAGCACGTTCTCCAGCACGCTGCGCCGGGACATGAGGTGGAACGCCTGGAAGACGAAGCCGAGGTGCCGGGCGCGCAGGGCGGCCCGCTCGTCCTCGTCGAGCGACCCGGTCAGCACCCCACCGAGCCGGTACTCACCGACCGTGGGGCGGTCGAGGAGCCCGAGGACGTTGAGCATCGTGGACTTCCCCGACCCGCTGGGGCCGGTGACGGAGACGTAGTCGCCATCGGTGACGGACAGGCTGACCCCCTTGAGCGCCTGCACCTCGGGGGGACCCGGGAACGACCGGGTGACGTCCCGCAGCTCGATCGCCGGCGGCACGGCCGGCAGCGGAGCCGGCAGCGGCTCCGTCGCCGGGTCGACGGCCGGCGCCGCAGGCCCCGCCGTCACCGGCCGACCACCACGAGGTCGTCCTCCTCGAGGTCGCCCTCCACGGGGCGGACCTCGACGGCGCCGTCGGCGGCCAGCCCGGTCTCGACCACGACCGTCCGGGTCTCGGCGCGGGCGCCGTCACGGGGGTCGCCCTCGACGACCTCGACCCGCGCCTCCCCGCCAGGGCCGGCGCTCAGCGCGGCCAGGGGCACCGACAGCACGTCACCGTCCGTCGCCCCCACCGGGATCCGGACCCGCACGTTGGCGCCCTGCAGCTCGGTGACCTGCTCCGGCGTGAGCGGAGCGGGCTCCAGCTGCACCGTCCACCGGGCCTCCTCGCCCTCACCCGGGGTGACCTCGGTGATGGTGGCGGCGTGCTCGGTGCCGTCGGGCAGGTCGAACGCCGCCGTCATGCCCGGGCTGAGCAGCCGGGCGTCCGCGACGGCCACGGTGCCCGAGAGGCTGAGGGTGGCTCCCGACACGGTCATCGCCGCGCCCTGGAGGACCGCGCCGCGCCGCGCCTCCACCGCGTCCACCCGGCGCGGGAGCTGGGTGAGGTAGAGGACCTCGCCGGCGGGCAGCGCCGGGAGGGCGGCCTGCCGCGCCCGCGCGAGCTCCTCCCGCGCCTGGGCGAGCTGCTCCTCCGCGGCGGACAGCGAGGCGCGCTGCGCCGTCGTGTCGGCCGGGGCGTCGAGTGCCTGGCGCCGCAGCTGCGCGAGGGCGAGGGTGTCCCGCAGGTCCCCGATGGCGACCGCGTCGTCGGGCGTCGCCGCGAGGGCGGCGTCCAGAGCGCGCCGCGCACTGGCGACCGCGTTGTCCGCCTCCCGGACGTCGACCGCCGACGGTCCGCTCCGGGCGCTGGTCAGCTCGGCCTGCGCTGCCGCGACGGCCTGCTCGGCACCCCGGACGGCGTCCTGTGCCGCCAGCACGCCGTCCGCGGAGCCCTCCTCGGGAGCCGGGGGCGGGTAGCCGGCCTGGGCGTAGAGCGCGGTGACCGCGGCGGCCGCGGTCTGGTCGAACACGTCGTTGCCGGGATCGCCGGCGTCCAGGCCGACGGCGCGCACGGCCTCCTTGAACTGGACGACGTCGGGTCCGGACACCCCGACGCGCAGCGTCCGGTACGCCGGCAGCTCCCCCGGCAGGACGACGACCGGACGTCCGGCGACCTCCAGGGCCACCTCCACGGCGTCCAGCTCGGAGCCGACCTCGGGCACCTGGCCGGTGACGACGGCGGGCCCGGGGACGGCGGAGGTGTCGATGGTGACCTCGACCGAGTCGGCGTACCCGACCTCGCCCCGGATGGTGACGTCGTTGCTCAGCGCTCCGAACTCCACGGGCACGGTCACCAGGCCGGGTGCCGGCGCATCCGTCCCGGTGGCGTCCGGTGCGACCAGGAACCGGCCGGTGAGCAGCCCGGCGACCAGTGCGACGACCGCGACCGCGGCGGTGACCCACAGTGGGCGGTTGCGGTGCAGCAGCGAGAGCCAGGCCGACCGCCGGGAGGGCCGCGTCCCGGCCCGGGCCGGGAGGTCGAGGCCCTCCTCGTCCGGTCCGGTCACCGTCAGTCCCGCTCCGCCGCGGCGACCAGCGCGTCCAGCTCCGCCCGGTGGTCCTCGATGAACTGCTCCTCGACCTCGTGGGTGATCTCGGTCGACCGGTCGCGGTAGTCGGTCTCCTCGCGGCAGCCGAGATCGGCCAGGGCGAGCTCCACCTCGCGCTCGGCCAGCGCGTCGAGGGCAGCCTGGTCGGGCTCACCGGTCGACGTGCCGTCCTCCGAGACCGCGACGTCCTCGTAGATCGCGTTCAGCTCGTCGTGGACGGAGTTCTGCGCGTCGGCCTGGGTGACGTGACCCCCGTGACCGGCGGCGTCCATGCACTCGGCCCACTCGCGGTCGAGGTCGGCCATGCCCGGCCACGTGGCGGTGCTGGTGTACAGCTCGTCGATGGCCGCGAACAGGGACGCGAACTCCTCGGACTGCGAGGGGTCCTCACCGGCCACCTCGTGCTGTGCGGCTCCCTGGCACCCGGCGGTGGTCCAGTCGTACTCGTAGGAGCCGTCCTCGGCGAGGTCCTCCTCGTCGGGCACGGGGCCCGACAGCGCCTCGTAGAAGGCCGTCTGCTCCGACTCCGACAGGCTGGCCACGTAGTCGGCGTTGGGGTCGACGTACTCCTCCTCCGGCACCGGCTGCTCGTTGTAGGGGGAGTTGACCGCGCCGTACCCGTACTGGCTCACCCAGTCCCGGTCGTCGGGCTCCCACTCGACGTCCTCGGAGGAGACGAAGGTGGCCGACTGCGTGTTCGGCGTGTACTCGAAGCCCTGCTCCTGCATGCAGCGGGCGACGAGTTCTTCCACCTGCTCCTGCTCCTCGGCGAACCGGCGCTCCTGCTCCTCGGGGGACAGGTCGCCGCCGTACACCGCGTCGAGGTACTCGGACAGCGGCGAGGTCTGCTCGGCGGTGCCGGTCGCCGCACCGGAGTCCCCGTCCGAGCCCGAACAGCTGGACAGCAGCAGTGCCAGGGCGGCGACGGCCGACACCCGGGCGAGAGCAGGACGGACGTGCACGAGGCCTCCCGGCGGACGATGTTGAGCGCACGGTAGGGGGCCGGAACCGCTGCGTACATCATCCTCGGGACGGATTCCCGAGGTGTCGTCCCGGGACGGGGCGGGTGGTCCGCCACGTCCCTGGACGCCTCCGCACGGGGACCCCGCCCGGTGCGGGGCCGGGGGCGCTCAGCCGGGCGGGCGGACGTCGACCCGCAGCGGGTGGTCGGCCGGCACCTCGACCAGCACCAGCGCGACGCCGTCGGGGTCGGTCACCGTCGCCTCGAGCAGCCCCCACGGCCTGCGCGCGGGCGGGTCGACGACGGGGACGCCGGCCCGCGAGAGCCGGTCCACCTCCGCGGCGAGGTCCCGCACCTGTACCCACAGGGCCAGGCCACGCGGCGGCTCGGCGGCCCGCCCGGACACCTCGAGCAGGCCGTTGCCGAGGAAGAACACCAGCCCGCGGTGCTCCGGCGGGCCGAACTCGCGGTAGACGGCCAGCCCCAGCACGTCCCGGTAGAACGCCTGCGACCGCTCGGGATCGGTGGGCCGCAGGAGCACCCGGCTGCTCAGCACGTCCATGCCGCCCATCCTCGACCCGCGCATACCCTCGGCCGGTGACCCGTCCCGCCCCGCCGGCGGCGCCCCCCGCCGACCGGCGGCGGGACCTGCGCGCCGACTGCTCCGCCTGCGCCGGCCTGTGCTGCGTCCTGCCGGCCTTCGCCGCCTCCGCCGACTTCGCGGTCGACAAGCCCGCCGGGCAGCCGTGCGTCCACCTGACCGGCCTGGACGTCGGGGCGGCCCGCTGCGGCATCCACGCCGACCTGCGGCAGCGCGGCTTCCCCGGCTGCACGGTGTTCGACTGCTTCGGCGCCGGCCAGCGGCTGGTGCAGGTCGTCGCCGCCGAGCGCCCGGCCGCCGACCCCGGCGTGGCCGCCGCCTTCCCCGTCCTGCGGCAGCTGCACGAGCTGCTCTGGTACCTCGCCGAGGCCGCCGCCCTGCCGCTGCCGGCGCCGCTGCGGGCCGACGTCGCCGCGCTGTCCGGGCGCACCGAGCGGCTGGCGGCCGGCACGCCCGCTGAGCTCGCCGCCGTCGACCCCGCCGCCGTCCGCGCGGAGGCCGGCGAGCTGCTCGGCCGGGTGAGCGCCGCGGCCCGCCCCGGCGGGCGCGACCGCCGCGGCGCCGACCTCGTCGGGGCGGCGCTGCGGAACGCCGACCTGCGGCGGGCGGGTCTGCGCGGCGCCTACCTGATCGCCGCCGACCTGCGGGGCGCGGACCTGCGCGGCGCCGACCTCCTCGGGGCGGACCTGCGGGGTGCCGACCTGCGCGGCGCCGACCTCACCGGCGCGCTGTTCCTCACGAGGCCCCAGGTGGCCGCCGCCCGCGGCGACGCCGCCACCCGGCTGCCGGCCGGGCTGGAGCGCCCGCCGCACTGGGGAGCGGCGGTCAGCCCGCCGCGTCCTCGTCGTCGGGGCGGCCGCGGCGGCGCAGCAGGCCGGTGACCCCGGCGACCCGGGTCTGCGCCTGACGGATCGTCGCGATCATCGGCATCAGGTCCTCGTCGATGGTGCGGATGATGTCCGGCACCGCGTCGACGGCGGGGTCGTCGAGCACCCGGCCGACCCGCTCCAGCCCGGGCTTGAGCGCCCGCACCGGCTCCTCGAGCTCGCCGACCAGCGCCTCCAGCCGCTCGGCGGTGCGCTGCGCCGAGGAGATCGCCGACGTCGCCGTGGAGGTGGCGGTGATCAGCTCGCGGACCGCGCCGTTGAGGTCGGTCAGGGTGCGCGGGAGCTGGGCCAGCGCCTCGGTCTGCGTCTGCAGGAGCGTCAGCAGCTCCGTGAGGCCGGGGATCTTCGGCATGCCGAGACGGAAGGGGTCCACGACGGCAACCGTCGCGCCCCCGCCGTCCGCCCCGCAACTCAGCCGGGCAGCACCTCGCGCCACCGCTTCCCGGCGGCCCGGCCGCTGCGGACGTCGGCCAGCCCCCGCAACGCGTGGATGTCGTGCCAGGTCCCGGTGAGCAGCCCGAACACCCCGACGCCGGTCTCGAGCATGGAGGGGTGCGGCGGAGGCATCCCGTTGGGCCGCACGAAGGTGACCTTCCACCGCTGACCGGCCGCCGTCAGCACCAGCCCGCCGCCGAACCACCACCACGGCCAGGACACGTCGGTCACCTGCGCCAGCGGGACGTCGAACACCGGGGTGTCGCTGACGAAGGTCAGCCCGCCCTGCGCCGTCGCCAGGTAGCCGGGGACGTTGCGCAGCCCCCCGATCAGCCACGCCGGTGAGACCAGTGCCTGCGTCGTGGGGTGCACGCCGCTCCTCTCAGAGAGCCCTCAGGATGTCCTCGACGCGCTCACGCGCGTCGCCGAACAGCATCCGGGTGTTCTCGCGGAAGAACAGGGGGTTCTGCACGCCGGCGTACCCGGTGCTCATCGACCGCTTGAACACCACGACGTGCTCGGCCTCCCAGACGTGCAGCACGGGCATGCCGGCGATCGGGCTGCCCGGGTCCTCGGCCGCCGCGGGGTTGACGGTGTCGTTGGCGCCGATGACGAGCACGACCGACGTCTTCGCGAGGTCGTCGTTGATCTCGTCCATCTCCAGGACGACGTCGTAGGGCACCTTCGCCTCGGCGAGCAGCACGTTCATGTGCCCGGGCAGCCGCCCGGCGACGGGGTGGATGCCGAACCGGACCTCCACGCCTTTGTCGGTGAGGGTGCGGGTGAGGTCGGCGACGGCGTTCTGCGCGTGCGCCACCGCCATGCCGTAGCCGGGGGTGATGACGACGGAGTCGGCGTCGCGCAGCATCTGCGCGACCTCCTCGGCGGTGACCTCGGTGTGCTCGCCCTCGACGGCGGCCGCCGCGGTGCTGCCCTCGTTGCCGAAGCCGCCGGCGATGACCGACAGGAACGAGCGGTTCATCGCCTGGCACATGATGTAGCTGAGGTAGGCACCCGAGGAGCCGACCAGCGCGCCGGTGATGATCAGCAGGTCGTTGTCGAGCAGGAAGCCCGACGCCGCGGCCGCCCAGCCCGAGTAGCTGTTGAGCATCGAGACGACGACGGGCATGTCGCCGCCGCCGATCGAGGCGACCAGGTGCCAGCCCAGCCCGAGCGCCAGCACGGTGAGCGCCGACAGCACGCCGAGGCCGGGGGAGAGGACGAAGACGACGGTCAGGCCGACGAAGACGGCGAGCGCGCTGACGTTGAGCGCGTTCTTGCCCGGCAGGACCAGCGGGTTGCTCCGGATCCGCCCCGACAGCTTGAGGAACGCGACGATCGAGCCGGTGAAGGTGACCGCGCCGATGAAGACGCCGATCGCCACCTCGGCCGAGTGGATGCCGACCGGCAGCCCGAGCTCCTCGGCCTCCCCGGCCGGGGCCCCCTCCACCGACAGGTAGCCGTTCCAGCCGACGAGCACCGCGGCCAGGCCGACGAAGCTGTGCAGCAGCGCGATGAGCTCGGGCATGCCGGTCATCTCGACGATGCGCGCCCGCCAGATGCCGATGGCAGCACCCAGGGCCATCGCGACGACGATCAGCCCGACGGCGAGCGCGTCGCCGTTGCGCCAGGCCAGCCCGATCGTGGCGACCAGCGCGATCGCCATGCCGGCGATGCCGTACGCGTTGCCCGCCTTCGCCGTCTCGTGCCGGGAGAGCCCGGCCAGGCTCAGCACGAACAGCAGGCCGGCGACGATGTAGGCGGCCGAGGCCGCGGTGGTGGCGGTCATGGGTCAGGCCCTCCGGAACATGCCGAGCATGCGGCGGGTCACCGCGAAGCCACCGAAGACGTTGATGCTCGCCAGCAGCACGGCGAGGAAGGCGAGCACGGTGACGACCGTGCTGACGTGCCCGAGCTGCAGGACGGCGCCGACCACGATGATCCCGGAGATCGCGTTGGTGACGCTCATCAGCGGGGTGTGCAGCGCGTGGTGCACGTGCCCGATGACGTAGAACCCGACGACCACCGACAGGGCGAACACCGTCAGGTTGCCGATGAGCTGGTCGGGGGAGAAGGCGGCCAGCAGGAACAGCAGCGCGGCGCCGAGCCCGACCAGCGCGGCCCGCCGCTGCGGCGCGGGGGCCTTCGCGGCCGGTGGTGGCAGCGGCGCCGGTGGTGGCGCGGCGGCCGCGGCGGGCGCCGCGGAGACCTGCACCGGCGGCGGGGGCCACAGCTTCTCGCCGGCCCGGGCCACGGTCATGCCGCGCACCACGACGTCGTCGAGGTCGAGGACCAGCCGCCCGTCCCCGCCCGGGGTGAGCAGCTTGACCAGGTTCACCAGGTTCGTGGCGAACAGCTGCGAGGCCTGCGCGGGCAGCCGGGCGGGCAGGTCGGTGTAGCCGATGATCGTCACGCCGTTCGGCGTCACCACCACCTCGTCGGGCACCGAGCCCGCGACGTTGCCGCCCTGCGCGGCGGCCATGTCCACGACCACCGACCCCGGCTTCATGCTCGCCACCATGTCCTCGGTGAGCAGCCGGGGCGCGGGGCGGCCGGGGATGAGCGCGGTGGTGATGACCACGTCGACGTCGCGGGCCTGCTCGGCGTACATGACGGCGGCGCGGGCGTTGAAGCTCTCCGAGGTCACGGACGCGTAGCCGGTGCCGCCGCCGGCCGCCTGCTCCTCCTCGTCGGCCGGGACGCCGACGTACTCGCCGCCCAGCGAGCGCACCTGCTCGGCGACCTCGGGCCGGACGTCGGTGGCCCGCACGATGGCGCCCAGGCTGCTGGCCGCGCCGATCGCGGCGAGGCCCGCGACGCCGGCGCCGGCGACGAACACCTTGGCCGGCGGCACCTTGCCCGCCGCGGTGACCTGGCCGGTGAAGAACCGGCCGAAGGCGTGCGCGGCCTCCACGACGGCGCGGTAGCCGGCGATGTTCGCCATCGAGGACAGCACGTCGAGCGACTGCGCCCGGGAGATGCGCGGGACGGCGTCCATGGCCAGCGCGGTGACCCCGCGGGCGACCAGCGCGTCGAGCAGGTCGGGGGACAGGGCCGGGGCCAGCAGGCTGACCAGGACGGCGTCGGGCCGGAGCAGCGCGACCTCGTCGGCGGTGGGGGCGTTGACGTGCAGGACGACGTCGGCGCCCCACGCCTCGGCCGCCGACCCGATGCGGGCGCCCGCGGCGACGTAGGCCTCGTCGGGGAAGTCGGCGCGCCCCCCGGCGCCGGACTGGACCAGGACCTCGTGGCCGAGGGCGAGCAGCTGCCCGACGCTCACGGGCGTCGCGGCCACCCGCGTCTCGTTCCGTCGGGTCTCTGCCGGCACACCGATGAGCACGCGCACTCCAACGTCAGTTCGGGCCGGCCCCGTTGCCGGCGTGACTGGGTGGTGCAGCGGGGAGGCGGGCGGCCCGACCCCGGTGAGGCATGGTGGCAGGCCGATCCGGCATCCGGTGCCACCCGGCCCCGTTTCGTGACGCGGATCGCACCGCGCCCGGCGTCAGCCCACGCGGTCGGCGACGTCGCGCAGGACGGCCGTCCAGTCCTCCAGGACGGCCTCCCGGCCGGTGCGCACCACCACGACGTCGGTGGCGGGGTCGACGTAGACGAACTGCCCCTTGTTGCCGCGGGCGGAGAACCGGCCCTCCCGCTCGGTGTCCACCCACCACCAGTACTGGTAGTGCTCGGCCGGGTCGCCGGTGGTGTCCCGCGCGGTCGCTTCGGCCACCCACGCCGCGGGCACCACCTGCCGGTCGCCGGCGCGGCCCTCCCGGGCGAACAGCAGGCCGAAGCGGGCGTAGTCGAGGGCGCGGGCGTTGAACCCGCTCTCCATCTTGGGGAAGCCCGACGCGGTGCTGTCGGCGCTCCAGCTCGCGTCGGCCTCGGCGCCCATCGGCCCCCACAGCGCCTCGGCGGTGAAGTCCTCGACCGGCTCGCCGACGGCCCGCTCGAGCACCATCCCGACGAGCAGCGGGTTGTAGTTGTTGTAGAGCCAGGTGCGCCCGGGTAGCTCCTCGACCTCGGCGGTCAGCGCGAGCGCCCGCAGGTCGGGGGCGTAGTAGGTGAGCGCGTCGTCGCTCCAGGGCAGCCCCTGCTCCTCGTAGGACAGGCCCGAGGACATGGTGACCAGGTGCCGCAGGGTGACCTCGGCGAAGCGGGGGTCCCGGTCGAGCAGCTCGGGCACGTACTCGGTGACCGGGTCGTCGAGGCTGCCGATGTGCCCCCGCTCGACCGCGAGGCCCACCAGCGTCGACAGCACCGACTTGGCCACCGAGAACGACGTCTGCAGCGACTCGCGGGACTGGCCCTCGCCGTAGAGCTCGAGCAGCACCTCGTCGCCGCGGAGGACGACGAACGCGGTCGACTCCGTCCGCTCCAGGAGCGCGTCGAGGTCCTCCTCGTCCGAGCCGGGCACGCTCACGCGGTCCAGGACGCCGGCCGGCAGCGACCCCTCGCGCAGCGGCAGCACGTCGTCGCCGGCCGGGACGGGCAGCCGCGGGAAGCGCAGCCGGTCGTCGACGTCGGCGTCCATCCACACGAGCGCCCGGGCGACGCCGGAGGAGTCGAGCGAGGCGCGCGCCCACAGCTGCAGCCCGCCGCCGAGCGCCACCGTCCCGACGAGGACGGCGACCAGGCCCGCGGCGACCCGGCCGCGACGCCGGCGGACCAGCCGGGCCGCGCACCAGCCGAGGGCGACCGCGGCGACGGCGACGAGGACCAGCCAGGCGGACACGGCTGCGCACAGTAGGTGCCCGGCGCCGGGAACGGCAGCGGCCGGCGCCCCGGAGGGGGACGCCGGCCGCTGGTGCGGTGCTGGAACGGCCTCGCTGCAGGGGCCCACCGCGAGTGCGCGAGCGGTGGGGGGCAGCGAGGCCCCTATCCGGTGTAGGGCGCGCCCAGCGGGTCGACCGTCGGGTAGGCGTCGACCGTGGCGGCCAGGCGGTCGGCCGCCCAGTCGCCGTCGCCGAGCACGTGGTCGATCGCGGTGAGCCGGCTGGTGTAGTGGCCGACGCTGTACTCCGCGGTGACCCCGATGCCGCCGTGCAGCTGGATGGCCTCCTTGCCCACGTGCCGGCCCGCGCGGCTGGTCTGCAGCCGGGCCCGGTTCCCCGCCGCGACGACGTCGCCGCCGGCGTCGGCCACCATGCTCGCCCACAGCGCGGTGCTGCGGGCCAGCTCCACGGACACGTACATGTCCGCGGCGCGGAAGGTCAGCGCCTGGAACCGGTTGAGGGTCACGCCGAACTGCTTGCGGGTCTTGAGGTACTCCGCGGTGATCCGCAGCGCGGTCTCCATCGCGCCGACCGACTCGTTGGCGTAGGCGATGCGGGCCAGGGCCTGCACCCGCTCGACGTCGGCGCTGCGGTCGGCGGTGCCCTCGCCGAGCAGCTCGGCCGGGGTGCCGTCGAGGGTCACGTTGGCCGCGCGGCCGCCGTCGTGGGTGCGGTAGCCGGTGCGGGTCAGGCCCGCGGCGTCGCCCGGGACGAGGAACAGCGCGGTGCCGCCGTCGACGGTCGCCGAGACCACCAGCACGTCGGCGCGGGCGCCGTTCGCGACGGGCTCCTTGACGCCGGTCAGCCGCCAGCCGTCCCCGTCCCGCGTGGCGGTGACCGCCGACGCCGACGGGCTCCAGCGGGTGGCGGGCTCGGCGTGCGCGAACGCCAGCACGCTGCTGCCCTCCGACAGCGGCCCGAGGACCGCCGTCCGCTGCGCGGCGGTGCCGACGGCGGCCACCAGGCCGCCGGCCAGGACCACGGCCTCGACGAAGGGCTCGGGCGCCAGCACCCGGCCGATCTCCTCGGCCACGATGCCGACCTCGATCGGGCCGGCGCCCATGCCGCCGTCCTCCTCGGCGAAGGGCAGGCCCAGCACGCCCATCTCGGCCAGCTGCGCCCACGTCTTCTCGTCGAAGCCGGGGTCGTTCCCGACGACCGAGCGGCGCCGCTCGGTGTCGGGGTAGGCGCGCTGCAGCAGGCCGCGCACGGCCTCCCGCAGGTCGTTCTGCTCGCTGTCGTAGGTGAAGTCCACGGCTACCTCACAGCCCCAGGATCGTGCCGGCGATGATGGTCCGCTGGACCTCGTTGCTGCCTCCGTAGATGGAGACCTTGCGGTAGTTCAGGTACTCGGGCGTCGCCACCCGGGCCCAGTCGGGCACCGCGGAGCCGCCGTCGGCGAAGGAGGCCAGCGAGAGCGGGCCGGCGATGTCGACGATCAGCTCGGTGGCCGCCTGCTGCAGCTCCGAGCCGCGCAGCTTGAGCACCGACGACGCCGGGTGCGGCTTGCCGTCGGCGGAGTTGGCGACCACGCGCAGCGCGGTGAGCTCGAGCGCGAGCAGCTCGTTCTCCAGCTCGGCGATGCGGGCGGTGGTGCGCGGGTCCTCCGACAGCGGGCGGCCGCCGAGGGTGATCTCGCGGGCGAACTCCTTGGCCTGCGCGATCAGCTTCTTGGTGGAGCCGACGCGGGCGATGCCGACGCGCTCGTTGCCGAGGAGGAACTTGGCGTAGTCCCAGCCGCGGTTCTCCTCGCCGATCAGGTTCTCGGCCGGCACCCGGACGTCCTCGAAGAAGACCTCGTTGACCTCGTGGCCGCCGTCGATGAGCTGGATCGGCCGCAGGGTGACGCCGGGGGTGTCCATCGGGAAGACCAGCATCGAGATGCCGCGCTGCTTCTTCTCCGCCGTCGGGTCGGTGCGGACCAGGCAGAAGATCCAGTCGGCGTGCTGGCCGAGGGTGGTCCAGGTCTTCTGGCCGTTGACCACCCAGTCGTCGCCGTCGCGGACGGCGGTGGTGCGCAGCGACGCGAGGTCGGAGCCGGCGTCGGGCTCGGAGAAGCCCTGGCACCACCAGATGTCGAGGTTGGCCGTCTTGGCCAGGAAGCGCTCCTTCTGCTCCTGGTTGCCGAAGGCGGCGATGACCGGCCCGATCATGCTGGCGTTGAACGCCAGCGGCTCGGGGACGTTGGCCAGCTGCATCTCCTCGCGCCAGATGTGGCGCTGCAGCGGCGTCCAGTCGCGGCCGCCCCACTCGACCGGCCAGTGCGGCACGGCGAGCCCGGCGGCGTTGAGGACCTGCTGGGCCTCGACGAACTGCTCGCGGCTCAGGTGCCGCCGCGCGGCGACCTGGTCGCGGATCTCCTCCGGCACCTGCGTGGTGAAGAAGGTGCGCATCTCATCCCGGAAGGCCTCCATCTCCGGGGAAAGCTGCAACCGCATGGGACCTCTCTCCTGACGGCGACGGCGCCGTCTCGACGTGTCCCCCGACGATCCCACACCTGTTACTCGGGAGTAGATCCGGAGTACCGGGCGCGTCGGGCCGGGGGAGGTGGACGTGCCCGGGCCCCGGACGGCGCTGCCGCCCGGGGCCCGGGGTGGTGCGGAGCGCGTCAGAACGTGTCCCAGAACGCGCAGTTCGCGTCCGCGGCGACGTCGACCGGCCCGATGCCCCCGGCGGAGGCGAGGTCGAGGCCCTGGACGTCGGACGGGTCGGAGTAGCGGTGCCAGGCCGGCACGCCGCGGCCGTTCGGGTTGCCGGTGGCGGCGAAGTTGGTCCAGTACCGGACCATCGCCGTCGACAGCTCCTGCTGCTCGGCGGTCAGGCCGTCCCCGAACAGGCCGGGGAACAGGAACGGCAGCTCGCCGGCGTGCTGCGCGCCCTCCTCGTAGAGCCCCGCCGGGAAGGAGAACGGCGGGCGCGAGAAGTCCAGCAGCGGGTCGGCCGTCCGGTCGCGGAACTGGTAGGCGTAGACGCGGTCGCGGCGGGGCCGCTGGTCGAGCGCCTCGTAGGCGTCCACGTGCTCGCAGGTCGACAGCGCGCTGCCGGTGTCGCTGGCGATCGCGGCGAGCACCCGCAGCGGCGAGCCGTACTCCGCCAGCGGGTAGCGGGCCGCGACCTCGCCCGCCCGGGCGCCGTAGCGCTGCGCCAGCACGGCGTCGTAGGAGTTCGGGTCGAGCAGCGCGGGCAGCTGCGCCGACGGGACGCCGAGCGGGGTGAACAGCGTGTTCTCGTCCTGCAGGTTGCCGTGGATCACCGGCACCCGGTTCCAGTTGCCGGAGGTGATCGCGTCGGCCGGCTGCACCGGCAGGGAGGACCCGCCGACGACGAACGAGCCGCCGCCGGCCGGCCAGCGGCGCAGCAGGTCGGCCACCGGCGCCCGCTGCAGGCACGCGACGACGGCGGCACCCTCGCCGGTGCAGCCGACGGCCGTGGCCACGCCCTCGCCGACCGTCTCGGCCTCGTCGAGGGAGGCGTAGCGGGTGGTGCAGCTGTAGCTCTGCGCGATCGCCTTGTCGAACAGCCCGGCGGCCGTGGGGGAGGCGAGCTGCGCGCAGACCGACGACGCCCCGGCCGACTCGCCGAAGATCGTCACGTTGCGCGGGTCGCCGCCGAAGGCCGCGACGTTGCGCTCCACCCACCGCAGCGCGGCCTGCTGGTCGAGCAGCCCGGCGCTGCCGGAGCCCTCGGGGCCGACCGCCGCGGACAGGTCGTCCTGGGCGAGGAAGCCGAACGGGCCGAGCCGGTAGTTGACCGTCACGACGACGACGTCGCCCTCGAGCGCCAGCTCGCTCGCGTCGTAGCGGTCGCCGCTGCCGGTGCGCCAGGAACCGCCGTGGATCCACACCATGACGGGCAGCCGGTCGCGGCGGGCGTCGAGGCCCGCGGGGGTGGTGACGTTCAGGTACAGGCAGTCCTCCTCGGTGGAGGACGTCGGGTTGGTCAGGCTCGACACCTGCGGGCAGGCGCTGCCGGGCTGCGTGGCGTCGAGCGTGTCCTCCCACGGCTGCACCGGCTGCGGCGGGCGGAACCGGAGGTCGCCGACCGGCGGGGCGGCGAAGGGGATGCCCTGGAAGAGGCGGTAGTCGCCGGGACGGGAGCCCGCGACGGCCCCCTCGGCGGTCTCGACCACCAGCGGCGCGCGGTCGGGCGGACCGCCCGGTGCGGCCGCGGCGGGGGTGGCGGTGGCGAGGGCGCCCGCGGTGAGCGCGGCGCCGGTGACGGCGGCGAGCAGCGACCTGCGGGCCCGCCGGGGGAGGGAGAGGGGCAAGGAGACCTCCAGCGTTCCGGCCCGCCACGTCGGTGTGAGCTGGGCCACGGACGTGTGGGACACTAGCCGCAGGTGTTCCACGACCGGCGGCCGCCCCCGGGTGCCGGTACCGCCGGGAGCAGGATGTCCGGGTGCCCGGGGGGAACCGCCTGCTGCTGGCCGCGGTCCTCCTCACCGCGCTCAACCTGCGCGCCGCCATCGCCGCCGTCGGGCCGGTCCTCGACGACGTCCGCGCCGACACCGGCCTGTCCGCCGCGGCCGCCGGGCTGCTCACCACCCTGCCGGTGCTGTGCTTCGCGCTGCTCGCGCCGGCGTCGGCCGCGGCCGGGCGCCGCCTCGGCGCGGGGCGCGCGGTGCTCGGCTCGCTGCTGCTGCTCGCCGTCGCCCAGGCGCTGCGGGTGCTCGACGGGCCGCCGGTGCTGCTCGTGGGCACCTTCGTGGCCGGGGCGGCCATGACGGTGGGCAACGTGCTGCTGCCGGCGGTGGTGAAGGCCGGCTTCGGCCGGCGCGCGGGCACGGTGACCGGCCTCTACACCGCGGCCCTGGTCGCGGGCGCCGCCGCGGGTGCCGCGCTGACCGCACCGCTGGCCGCCGTCCTGGGCTGGCGCGGGGCGCTCGCCGCCGAGGGCGTGCTGGCGCTGGTCGCGGCCGGGGTGTGGGCGCGGGCCGCGCGAGGCGCGGACGCCACCGCCCCGGCGCCCGCGGCGCCGCGCGGCTTGGCGCCGGTGTGGCGCTCGCCGGTGGCGTGGGCGGTGACCGCGGTGCAGGCGCTGCACTCGACGCTGTACTTCTCGCTCACCGCGTGGCTGCCGACGCTGCTGGCCGACCGCGCCGGCACCGACGCGGCCACCGGGTCGCTGGCCGCGTCGGTCTACCAGGTGCTCGGCATCGCCGGCAGCCTGCTCGTGCCGGCCGTGCTGGCCCGCTCGCGGGGGCAGGCGGGGCTGGCGCTGGGCGTCGCCGCGCTGTGGGTGGTGCCGGTGGGCGGGCTGCTCGCCGCGCCGGGGGCCTGGCCGGCGTGGGCGGTGGTGGGCGGGCTCGCGCAGGGCGCCGGCATCGCCCTCGCGGTGACCCTGGTGGTGCTGCGCTCGGCCGACGCGGGCGTGGCCGCCCGGCTGTCGGGGATGAGCCAGCTCGTGGGCTACGGCGTCGGCGCGCTCGGTCCCGTCGTCGTCGGGGCGCTGTCGGAGGCCACCGGCGGGTGGACCGCGCCGCTGCTGCTCCTGCTGGCCCTCGGCGCCGGGCTGGCGGCGGCCGGGGTGGCCGCCGCCCGCCCGGTGCGGATCGGCTGAACCGGCGTCAGGGCAGCTGCACGACGTCGGCCACCACGCCGCCGTCGGCGGTGAGCCGCTCGGGCGCCGGGCTGTCGTAGACGACGAGCAGCCGCCCGGCCCCGTCGCCGTCCCCGCCCGTCCCGAGCAGGCCGATGCCCTCGGCGTGGTCGTCGCCGTCGCCGAAGGGCAGCACCAGCTCGCGGGTGAGCAGGTCGCCGCGGACGACGGCCGGCTCCTCGCACACCACCGCGCCGTGCCAGCGGTAGACGTACACCGGGCCGTCGAGGTCCATCGTGGGGCCGGCGAGCACCAGCAGGTCGTCGCCCTGCGGGCACAGGTCGCGGACGCCGAGCCCGGCCAGCCGGAGCACGTGCTTGCGGTAGCGGCGGCCGTCGGGGAACTTCCGGAGCCGCAGCCGGGCGGGGTCGCGCTCGTCGACCTCGGGCCGCAGCTCCAGCACCACGGCCCAGCCGCGCAGCACCGGCCCGCGCAGGCCGAGGTAGACGCGCTCGCCCGCGACGGCGATGCCCTCGACGTCGAGGCCGTTGTCCTTGCTCGGGATGCCGAGGAACGGGCCGAGGTGCTCGTCGTCGGCCAGCAGGTCGCGCAGGTCCTTGCCGCGGGCACCGAAGACGGCGGCGCTGCGGGTGCCGTCGTCCTTGACCAGGGTGGGCAGCCCGTCGACGTCGACCACCGGGATGCGGGCGATGATCTGCCGCCGCGGCTGGCCGGTGATCGTGGCGAGCCGGCGCAGGGCCTTGGCGCCGTCGTGCTCGTCGCGGATCCGGCGGCGGCGCAGGCTGTGCGAGCCGACCGCCCACACCGCGCCGTCGTGGCGGGCGATGCCCTCGATGTCGGCCTCCTCCTCCACGTCGGGGCCGGTGCCGCCGGGCAGGGGCACGAGGTCGGCGAGGGAGAAGGTCGTCTGGTCGCCGTAGGCGGTCGGGTCGGCGGGGTCGTCGGCGACGAGCCGCTCGATCGTGGCGGTCTCGTCGCCGGCCACCCAGAGGACCGGCCCGTCGCTGCGGACGGCGGAGAGGTTGGTGTGCGTGCGGCTCTGGCGCGAGGCCGAGCCGAACCGGAGGGTCACCGTGCGGGTCGTCGTCACGGGCGGGCACTGTGGCACGGTCCGGCGCTGTCCGGGGGCCTCGCCGTCGTCGTACCGTGCGGCATGGATCTCGTCTGTCCCAAGTGCCAGGGCACGATGCGCACCTACGAGCGCAACGGCGTGCACGTCGACCAGTGCACCGAGTGCCGCGGCATCTTCCTCGACCGCGGGGAGCTCGAGCGGCTCGTCGACGCGGAGAACTCCTGGCACGGCGCCGCGGCCGGCGGCCAGCACGCCCAGCCGGCGCAGCAGCAGCCCCAGCACCAGCAGCAGTACGGCCAGCAGCACGGCGCGCAGTACCCGGCCGCGGCGGGCGGGGCCGGGCTCGGCGCGGTGGTGAACGAGGTGCTCGGCGCGGTGCGCGGCTCGCAGGGCCACTCGTCGTCGCACGGCTCCTACGGCTCGCACGGGAAGAAGCGCAAGGAGTCGTTCCTCTCCGACCTGTTCGGCTGACGCGCGGTCGTGCCCTGCCCACCGTGGTGTGCAGAGCACGACCCGCCGAGGGACGGATACCGTGCCGTCCGTGGCGGCGCGGGAACTGGTCGTGCTCGGCACCGCGAGCCAGGCGCCCACCCGCACCCGCAACCACAACGGCTACCTGCTGCGGTGGGACGGCCGCGGCTTCCTCTTCGACCCCGGCGAGGGCACCCAGCGGCAGATGCTGCTGGCCGGCGTGCCGAGCAGCGCCGTCCACCGGATCCTGGTCAGCCACTTCCACGGCGACCACTGCCTCGGCCTGCCCGGCGTCGTCCAGCGGATGTCGCTCGACGGCGTCGCCCACCCGGTCGCCGCGCACTACCCGGCGTCCGGTCAGCAGTGGTTCGACCGGCTCCGCCACGCGTCGGTGTTCGCCGACCGCGCCGAGATCCGCGAGGAGCCGGTGCACGACGACGGCGTCCTGGCGGAGGACCCGGCCGGGACGATCGAGGCGCGCCGGCTTGAGCACCCGGTGCCCTCGGTCGGCTACCGGCTGGTCGAGCCCGACGGACGGCGGATGCTGCCCGACCGGCTGGCCGCCGCCGGGGTGGCCGGCCCCGACGTCGGCCGGCTGCAGCGCGAGGGCGTCCTGCGGGTGGGGGAGACGACGGTGCGCCTGGAGGACGTGAGCGAGCCGCGGCGCGGGCAGGTGTTCGCCTTCGTCATGGACACCCGCATGTGCCCCAACGTCGCGGCGCTGGCCGAGGGCGCCGACCTGCTCGTGATCGAGTCGACCTTCCTGGCCGAGGACGAGGCGCTCGCCCGGCAGTACGGCCACCTCACCGCCCGGCAGGCGGCGCGGGTGGCGGCCGACGCGGGCGTCCGGCGGCTGGTGCTCAGCCACTTCTCCCAGCGCTACCCCGACCCGCGCGCCTTCGCGGAGGAGGCGCGTGCCGAGTTCGACGGCGACCTCGTCGTCGCCGAGGACCTGCAGCGGGTGCCGGTGCCGCCCCGGGTCCCGGTGGGTGAGGGCGCCGCGGACGGGTAGCCCCCGCGCACCGCACCCGAGGAGGACCGCCGATGCCCCGGCTCGACGCCACGACGCTGCCCCACCTCAGCCCCTCGGTGTGGACGCCCCGCTACGACCGGTCGGAGGTGACCGTCGGGATCGTGCACCTCGGCGTCGGCGGCTTCCACCGCTCGCACCAGGCGATGTACGTCGACCGGCTGCTGGAGTCCGGGCAGACGGTCTGGGGCATCTGCGGCGTGGGCGTGCTGCCGTCGGACCGGCGGATGGCCGAGGTGATGGCCGCGCAGGACCGGCTCTACACGCTGGTGGTCAAGCACCCCGACGGCTACACCGAGGCGCGGGTGGTCGGCTCGATCGCCGAGTACCTGCTCGCCCCCGACGACCCGGACGCCGTGGTGGAGCGGATGGCGGCGCCCGGCACCCGGATCGTGTCGCTGACGGTCACCGAGGGCGGCTACAACACCTCCTACGACACCGGCCGGTTCGACACCGGGGCGCCCGCGGTCGTCGCCGACCTGCGGCCGGGAGCCCCGCCGCGGACGACGTTCGGTCTGGTCACCGAGGCGCTGGTGCGCCGGCGCGAGCGCGGGCTCCCGCCGTTCGCCGTCGTCTCCTGCGACAACATCCCCGGCAACGGTCACCTGGCCCGGGAGGCGTTCGCCGCCTTCGCCGGGCTGCGCGACCCGGCGCTGGGGGAGTGGGTGGCCGCGGAGGTGGCCTTCCCGAACTCGATGGTCGACCGGATCACCCCGGTCACCACCGACGCCGACCGCGAGCAGTTGGCCGCCGCGACCGGGATCGAGGACGCCTGGCCGGTGGTGTGCGAGCCGTGGACCCAGTGGGTGCTGGAGGACTTCCCGGGCGCCCGCCCGCCGCTGGAGGACGTCGGCGTGCAGGTGGTCGCCGACGTCGGCCCGTACGAGCTCATGAAGCTGCGGCTGCTCAACGCGGGCCACCAGGTGCTGGCCCACCTCGGCCGGCTGGCCGGGCACGGCTACGTGCACCAGGCCAGCCAGGACCCGCTGTTCCGCGAGTTCCTGGTCGGCTACCTCGACGAGGAGGCCACCCCGACGCTGCCGCGGGTGCCGGGCATCGACCTGCGCCGCTACAAGGCCGACCTGGTGGGCCGCTTCGCCAACCCCGCCGTCGCCGACACCCTGGCGCGGATCTGCGAGAACGCCTCCGACCGCATCCCGCAGTTCCTGCTCCCGGTGATCCGCGCGGACCTGGAGGCCGGCCGGGACGTCCGCCGGTCGGTGGCGGTGCTGGCCGGGTGGGCGCGTTCCGCCGAGGGCGCCGACGACGCCGGCCGGCCCCTCGAGCTGTCCGACCCGCGCGGCGAGGCCTTGACCCGCCGGGCGCGCGACGCCGACCCGCTGGAGTTCCTCCGCGAGCGCGACGTCTTCGGCGACCTGGCCGACGACCCGCGGGTGGCCGGGCCGTTCGTGGCGACCCGGACCGCGCTGCGCGAGCGGGGCGCCCGGGCGACCGTCGAGGACCTCGTGCGCGGCCCCCGGCGGCGCCGGGCCGGGTAGGAGCGGCCCCCGGCGGCGCCGGGCCGGGGCGGAGCGGGCCGGGTAGAACGGGAGGGGTGTTCGACGGCACGGGGTTCGCACCCGACTGGTTCGGCCTGCTCGGCCGCGAGGTCCTCCGCGAGCGGCGCGCGGCGCTCATCGCCGAGGCCTGCGCCTGGACGGTGGGCCTGTCCGACCGGCCGCACCACACCCGGCTGCGCGGGCGGCTGGTGGCCACCGGCTCCACGATCGGCGACCGCGCCGCCACCGGTCAGCCGCTGTCCGGGGAGGAGGACGGCCGCATCGAGCTCGGCGACGCCCGGCCCGGCAGCTTCCAGGACGCGCTCAACGCCGTCGACGCCGACGGCACCGTGTTCGCCGACCGGTTCGACCGCGAGGTGATCGAGCCGTTCGTGCACGAGACCTGCGTGCTCGCCGCGGAGCGCGCCCGCCGCACCCGCCCGGCGCGGTGGGCCGACCTGCTCGACGACCTCGGCGAGGACCCCGCCGAGGTCGACCCGGCCGACGTCGTCCGCGCCATGGAGTGGGAGCAGCCGCTGCGCACCGAGGCCGAGCACCTGGTGCTCGCGGCACTCGGCGGCACCCCGCTGCTGGAGGTGGAGGCCGAGGGGCTGCCGCTGTCGCTCGTGCGCGCCGCGGAGGCGGTCACCCGCGCGGCGGCCGCGCCCGCGCCCGCCGAGCCGGGACCCGACGAGGACCTGTCCGGCGCGCTGTTCCTCGCGCTGGCCGCCGTCCGGGAGGCCGGGCTGCCCTCGCCGGTGCCGCCGGCCGAGGCCGGCCGGCTGGTCGCCGCGCTGGCCGGGCAGGGCCTGGAGCCCGAGGAGGTGACCGGCGTGCTGCCGCACCTGCCCCTGGCGCCGGGCACCGCCGACCGGGTGCGCGAGCTCCTCTAGTACGGCAGGCCGGTGTAGTTCTCGGCCAGCTCGCGCGCCGCGGCCTCCGACGAGCACACCCGCCGCAGCTGCGACAGCTGCAGCTCGGCGTCGAACGGGTCGCCGGTGGTGTGCAGCATCGAGGTCATCCACCAGGAGAAGTGGGTGGCCCGCCAGACCCGCCGCAGCGCGGTGTCGGAGTAGGCGTCGGCGAGGTCGGTCTCCTTCTCCTGCAGCAGCCGCACGAGCGCCCGGGAGAGCAGGACGACGTCGGCGACGGCGAGGTTGAGGCCCTTGGCGCCGGTGGGCGGCACGATGTGCGCGGCGTCGCCGGCGAGGAACAGCCGGCCGCGGCGCATCGGCGCGCTGACGAAGGAGCGCATCGGCAGGATCGACTTCTCGAGCACCGGGCCGGTGTTGATCTCCCAGCCGTCGAGCGCGAAGCGGGTGGCCAGGCCCTCCCAGATGCGGTCGTCGGACCAGTCCCCGATCTCCTCCGACGGGTCGACCTGCAGGTACAGCCGCGACACCGACGGCGAGCGCATCGAGTACAGCGCGAACCCGTCGGGGTGCCAGGCGTAGATGAGCTCGTCGGTGGCCGGGGCGGCCTCGGCCAGGATGCCCAGCCACGCGTAGGGGTAGGTGCGCTCCCACAGCTGCTGCGAGGTGCCCCCGGCGACGACGGCGCGCGAGGGGCCGTGGAAGCCGTCGGTGCCGGCGACGACGTCGCACTCGAGCACCTGCGGGGTGCCGTCGGCGTCGGTGAAGCGGATGCGCGGGCTGTCGGTGTCGACGTCCTCGATCGCGACGTCGGAGACGTCGAAGTGCAGCGGCGGGCCGCCGGCGAGCTGGGCGGCGACGAGGTCCTTGACCACCTCGGTCTGCCCGTAGACCCACACCCGGCGACCGCACAGCTCGGGGAAGCCGAGGGTGTGCCGCACGCCGGGGTACTGCAGGTGGATGCCGCGGTGCTCGAGGCCCTCGCGGTGCAGCCGGTCACCCATGCCGGCCTCGGTCAGGACGTCGACGGTGCCCTGCTCGAGGATGCCGGCGCGGATGCGGGCCTCGACGTACTCGCGGGACCGGTTCTCCAGCACCACCGAGTCGATGCCCTGCAGGGCGAGCAGCCGCGACAGCAGCAGGCCGGCCGGGCCGGCGCCGATGATCCCCACCTGGGTGCGCATGGCCCGAGTGTGACCCGGGCTACGAGCCGGTGGACACCTCGTCCTCCCGCTCAGCGGAAGACCGGCGTGGTGGCCAGCGCCCGTCCGATGCCGCGGGCGGCGACCTCCAGCACCGGCACCAGCCGGGGGAGGTCGCGCCGGTGGCTGGGGACGACGATGCCCAGCGCCGCGGCGACGACGGTGCCGCCCGCGCGCTCGACGCGCACCGGCACCGCCACTGACAGCGTGCCCAGCGACATCTCCTCCGCGGTGCGCGCCCACCCGCGGCGGCGGACCTCGGTGAGCTCGCGGCGCAGCCGGGCGGGGTCGACGACGGTGTGCCGGGTGGCTCGGGAGGGCGCGGCGAGCGCCTCGTCGACGACCTCGTCGGGCGCGGAGGCGAGCAGCACCTTGCCGACGCCGGTGGCGTGCAGCGGCAGCCGGCTGCCCACCTGGCTGACCACCGGCACCGACTCGCGGCCGGAGATCCGCTCGACGTAGAGCGCGCACGTCCCGTCGCGGACGGCGAGGTGCACCGTGTCGCGGGTGGCGGTGTGCACGTCGAGCAGGAACGGTGCCGCCACCTGCCGGAGCTCGAGCTGGACGGGCGCGAGCAGGCCGAGGTCCCAGAGCTTGCGGCCGATCTCGTAGCGTCCGTCGGCGCGGCGGGCCAGGGCGCCCCACCCGGTGAGCTCGGCGAGCAGCCGGTGCGCCGTCGTCAGCGGGGTGCCCGAGCGCTCGGCGATCTCGCTGAGCGACAGGCGGGGCGCCGAGGCGTCGAAGGCGTCCAGGATCGCCAGCGCGCGCGAGGTCACCGATCGCCCGGGAGCGGCGCTGCCACCGGCCATCGTCGCCCCCTTCCTCCCAGTGGAAAGCCCGGCTTGGGAGGGTACGCGGCCGGACGTACGTTGCCCGGTATGACCGGGACCACGTCCGAGGGCAGGCTGCTGCTCCCGCGCTACCTCCGCGAACCCGACGCCACGCGGACCCCCGTCGGCTTCCCGGAGTACCGGAGCACCGGGCTGCGGGCGCCGCTGCGGACGCCGGTCGACCTGCCGCACCGGCTCACCGAGGTCACCGGGCCGGTGCTCGGCGAGGACCGCGTGCTGCCCACCGACGCCGACCTCACGTGGCGCAACGGCGGCGAGGCGGTCGGCCAGCGGATCCTCGTGCACGGGCGGGTGCTCGACAGCGGCGGCAGCCCGGTGCCGGGGGCGCTGGTGGAGGTGTGGCAGGCCAACGCCTCGGGCCGCTACCGGCACGTCGTCGACAACTGGCCGGCCCCGCTGGACCCGCACTTCGACGGGCTCGGCCGGGTCGTCACCGACAGCCTGGGCCGCTACGAGTTCCTCACGATCAAGCCCGGGGCCTACCCGTGGGGGAACCACCACAACGCCTGGCGGCCGGCGCACATCCACTTCTCGCTGTTCGGCCGCGCGTTCACCCAGCGCCTGGTCACCCAGATGTACTTCCCGGACGACCCGCTGTTCGGCCAGGACCCCATCTTCAACGCCATCCCGGCGGCCGCCCGGCACCGGGCCATCAGCCGCTTCTCCCTCGAGCGCACCCAGGACAACTGGGCGCTCGCCTTCGAGTGGGACATCGTGCTGCGCGGCACGGACCAGACCCCCTTCGAGACCGACGACGACGGAGACGTGGCGTGACGGCGCACCTCGGACACCCCGACCCGCTCGACGTCCCGCCGGACCCGGCCGAGCCGTTCCAGCCGCGCTCCGGCCGGCGGGGCAGCGGCTTCCTCGACGGCCCGCTCCGGCTGGGGACCACCCCCAGCGCGACCGTCGGCCCCTACCTGGCGATCGGGCTGACCTGGCCCGACGGCGTGTGGGCCGCCGCCGAGGGCACCGAGGGCGGCTTCTGGATCCGCGGCCGGGTGCTCGACGGCAACGGGGACGTCGTCCCCGACGCGATGGTGGAGACCTGGCAGGCTGACCCCGACGGCCGCTTCGCCTCGCCCGAGGACCCGCGGGGGGCGTCGTCCTACCCGGGGTTCCGCGGGTACGCGCGCGCCGCGACGCTGTCGGGCGGGTTCGCCGTCTTCACGCTCAAGCCGGGCCGGGTGCCCGACGGCGAGGGCGGGCTGCAGGCGCCGCACGTCGACGTCTCGGTGTTCGCCCGCGGCCTGCTCGACCGCGTGGTCACCCGCATCTACTTCTCCGACGAGGCCGACGCCAACGCCGAGGACGTCGTCCTGCGCGGGCTGACCGACGACCAGCGGGCCACCCTGCTGGCCACGCCCACCGACGACGGCTACCGCCTCGACATCCGCCTGCAGGGCGAGGGCGAGACGGTCTTCTTCGCCGTCTGAGCGCGCGCCCGACCCGCCGCCGGTAGGAAGAGAGCCGTGACAGGTCTGTTCGCCGGCACGTTCGCCCGGGGCGGTGCGGCGGCGGCCGTCTCCGACGACGCCTGGTTCCGCGCGCTGTTGCAGGTGGAGGCCGCGCTGGCCCGGGCCGCGGCGTCGGCGGGCGTCGTGCCCGCCACCGCCGCCGAGGCGGTGACGGCGGCGTGCGCCGACCCGTCGCGGCTGGACCTGGCCCGCGTCGTCGCCCGCGCCGCCGACGCCGGCAACCCGGTGCCGCCGCTGGTGCGCGCGCTGCAGGACGCGGTGGGCGAGCGCGACGCCGTCGCCGTGCACGTGGGCGCCACCAGCCAGGACGTGCTCGACACCGCGCTGCTGCTGCTCGCGCGCTCGGCGGTCGCGGCGCTCGACGCCGACCTGGCCGCGGCGGCGGAGCTCTGCGCCGGGCTGGCGCGGGCGCACCGCGACGACGTCGTCATGGGCCGCACGCTCATGCAGCAGGCGCTGCCCACCACGTTCGGGCTCAAGGCCGCCACCTGGCTGGCCGGCCTCGACGGGGCCCGGCTGCGGCTGGCGGAGGTGGTGGCCGGGCTGCCGGTGCAGTACGGCGGAGCGGTGGGCACGCTGGCGGCGTCGTCGGGCGCGGGCGTCGTCGTCCGGGAGGCGCTGGCCGCCGAGCTGGGGCTCGTGACCACCGCCGTCCCCTGGTTCACCGTGCGGCTGCCGGTGGCCGACCTCGCCGGGGCGCTCGGCGCCGCGGCCGGGGTGGTGTCGACGGTGGCGCTCGACGTCGTGCTGCTCGCCCAGTCGGAGGTGGCCGAGGCCGCCGAGTTGGGCGAGGGGCGGGGCGGGTCGTCGGCCATGCCGCACAAGCAGAACCCGGTGGCGGCGGTGTCGGCGCGGGCGTGCGCGCGGCGGGCGCCCGGCCTGGTGGCCACGCTGCTCGGCGCGATGGAGCAGGAGCACGAGCGGGCCGCGGGTGCCTGGCACTCGGAGTGGCCCACGCTGACCGACCTGCTGGTCACGGTGGGCTCGGCGGCCTCGTGGCTGGCCGAGAGCCTGCGCGGGCTGCGGCCGGACCCCGCCCGGATGGCCGCCACGGTGGCCGCCGCGGCGGAGGGGTCGCTGGCCGGCGCGCTGGCCGAGGCGCTGACGCCGTCGCTGGGCCGCGGCGCGGCGCACGACGCGGCCGCGGAGGCCGCGCGCACGGCGCGGGAGACCGGCCGGACGCTCGCCGAGGTGGTGGCCGCGCGCGACGACGTCGACGCGGCCGCGGTGCTGACCGCGGCCGCGCCGGACGTGGGGGAGGCCGGCGCGCAGGTGGACGCGGCGCTGGCCGAGCACGACCGACTGACCGAGGGAGAGCGCGGATGACCGCCGTCGAGGTGTCCTACACGGAGGACGGGCCGGCCGACGCGCCGGTCGTCGTCCTGTCCAACTCGCTGGGCGCCACCCGCGGCATGTGGGACCCGCAGGTGCCGGCGCTGGCCGAGCGCTACCGCGTCGTCACCTACGACACCCGCGGGCACGGGGAGTCACCGGCCCCGGCGGGGCCGTGCACGGTGGACGACCTGGTCGACGACCTCGTCGCGCTGCTCGACCGGGTCGGCGCGCGCCGGGCGCACGTGGTCGGGCTGTCGCTGGGCGGGATGACGGCGATGCGGCTGGCCGCGCGCGAGCCCGCCCGGGTGGACCGGCTGGTGCTCGTGGCGACGTCGGCGAAGCCGGACCCGCAGGGCTTCCTCGACCGGGCGGTGCAGGCCCGCTCCGGCGGGACGGCGCCGCTCGCGCCGGCGATCGTGGGCCGCTGGCTGACCCCGGGGTACGCCGCGGAGCACCCCGACCTGGTCGCGCGGCTGGAGGCGATGATCGCCGGGGCGGACGACGGGGGGTACGCCGACTGCTGCGAGGCGGTCGGGCACTTCGACGCCCGCGAGGACCTCGCCCGGATCACCGCGCCGACGCTCGTGGTGTCCGGCGCCGACGACCCGGCGCTGCCGCCGCCGCACCAGCAGGCGATCGTCGAGGGGATCGCCGGCTCGACGCTGCTGACGATCAGCCCGGGGGCGCACCTGCCCAACCTCGAGCAGCCGCTGGAGGTCACCGGGGCGGTGCTGGCGCACCTGGATGCCGCGGGAGGCCACGCGTGAGCGCCTCCGAGGACCGCCCGACGGATGGTCTCGCGACGGACGGGCTCGACTCCGACGACGCCCGCCGCGAGGCGGGGATGCGCACGCGGCGGGAGGTGCTCGGCGACGCCTGGGTGGACCGCGCGGTGGCGAACACGACGCCGTTCACCGCGGGCTTCCAGGACTTCATCACCCGGGTGGCGTGGGGCGACGTCTGGCAGCGGCCGGGCCTGGCGCGCCGCGAGCGCAGCATCGCCACGCTGTCGATCTGCATCGCGCTGCGGCACTGGGACGAGTTCGCGCTGCACGTCCGGGCGGCGGTGCACAACGGGCTGGGCGACGACGAGATCGCCGAGGTCGTGCAGCACGCGGCGATCTACGCGGGGGTGCCGGCGGCCAACCACGCGTTCAAGGTGGCGGCGGGCGTGCTCGCGGAGATGCGCGAGGGCTGACGCCGGGTCGGCCGCCGGGTCAGGCGCGGGGCGCGGGCTCCCGGGGGGTGGGCACGAGCGCCACGCAGAGGGCGGTGACGACGCCGACCAGGACGGTGGCGGTCATGTCGTCGTCGAGCCAGTGCAGCAGGAACGCGGCGCCGACGCCGACGAGCACCGCCAGCACCGCTCGCCGCTGGACACCGTCGCGGTAGCTCTCGCCGGGTCTCATGCCGGGCGACGCTAGGTGGCCGGTGGGCCGGCCCCCGCTCCTGCGGGGGACTCCCGCGGCGGTGTCCCGGGCCGGTTGCGCGCCGTCACCTCGCGGCGGCGGCCGTGCACGGGCGGCTACCGGTGCGGAGGCCGACGCGGCCCTGCTCCCGGGCGCCGCTCGTCGACCTGCGGTCGTCTCGCGGCGCGCGAGGCAGCAGCAGGTCGACACCGCGCGCGGTGGGCGCGGGGAGAACCGCCTCCCGCGCGCGGAAGGCGGGGACGGGGGCCGCCCTCGACCCCCGACAGCGGGGGGACGAGGATCGGACGGAGCGAGACCGGAACGACGACGAGAGGGACGACGTGGCACTCCTGGACGACGGCGCGTGGCAGGGCAAGGTCTGGACGGGTGCGTGGACCGACGGGTCCGGTGGCACCTACGACGCGGTGGAGCCGGCCACCGGGGACGTCATCGCGCCGGTCGGCAAGGCGGCCCCCGAGGACGTCGTCGCGGCGGCCGAGCGGGCCGCGGAGGCGCAGCGCGCGTGGGCCGCCGCCCCGTTCGAGGAGCGCGCCCGCGTGCTGCGCCGCGCCGGCCAGGTGCTCGAGGAGCACGCCGACGAGATCAAGGGCTGGCTGGCCCGCGAGTCCGGCGCGATCCAGCCGTTCGGTGACTTCCAGGTCCACACCAGCGCCCAGGAGTGCTACGAGGCATCCGCGCTGCCGAGCCATCCCTACGGTGAGCTGCTGCGCACCGGCGCCCCGCGGCTGAGCTTCGCCCGGCGCGTGCCGGCCGGCGTCGTCGGCGTCATCGCGCCGTTCAACGTCCCGACCATCCTCGCGATCCGCGCGATCGCCCCCGCGCTCGCGCTGGGCAACGCCGTCGTCCTCAAGCCCGACCCGCGCACCGCGATCTCCGGCGGCGCCGTCTTCGCCCGCGTCTTCGAGGAGGCGGGGCTGCCGGCCGGCGTCTTCCAGGTGCTGCCCGGCGGGGCCGACGTCGGCGAGGCGCTGGTCACCGCGCCGCAGGTGCGGGTCATCGCCTTCACCGGCTCCACGAAGGCCGGCCGGATCGTCGGCGCGCTCGCCGGCCAGCACCTCAAGCGGGCGCACCTCGAGCTCGGCGGCAACTCCGCGCTGATCGTGCTGCCCGACGTCGACGTCACCGCCGCCGCCAGCGTCGGCGCCTGGGGCACCTTCGCCCACCAGGGCCAGATCTGCATGGCCACCAGCCGCCACCTGGTGCACGAGTCGATCGCCGAGGAGTACACCGCCGTCCTCACCGAGAAGGTCGAGAAGCTGCCGGTCGGCGACCCGTTCCGCGAGCAGGTAGCCATGGGCCCGCTCATCGACGCCGGCCAGCGCGACCGCGTGCACGGCCTGGTCACCGCCAGCGTCGAGAAGGGCGCCACCGTGCGCACCGGCGGCACCTACGAGGGCCTTTTCTACCGGCCGACCGTCCTCGGCGGCGTCGCCATCGACCACCCGGCCTACCAGGAGGAGATCTTCGGCCCGGTCGCCCCGGTGACGCCGTTCTCCAGCCTCGACGAGGTCGCGCAGCTCGCCGCCGGCACCGAGTACGGCCTGAGCCTGGGCATCCTCACGCGTGACGTCTACGCCGGCCTCGAGCTCGCCGAGCGCATCCCGTCGGGCCTGGTGCACATCAACGACCAGACGGTCAACGACGAGGCGGTCGCCCCGTTCGGCGGCGTCGGCGCCTCGGGCACCGGCTCCCGGCACGGCGGCCCGCAGGCCAACATCGAGGCGTTCACCGAGACGCAGTGGGTGACCGTCCGCGGCGACCTGCCGGCCTATCCCTTCTGATCAGGTGCACGTCCGCGGAGATGCACCGCGTCCCCGCGGACGTGCACGGCTCTGGGCGCGGCCGGAGGGTCAGGGGCGCAGGCGGAGGCCCTGACCCGGGCGGAGCTGCGCGCAGCGGTCGACGTCGGCGTCGTCGACGTATCCGGCCACCGGGTAGCCGCCGGTGACCGGGGCGTCGGCGAGGAAGAGCACCGGCTGCCCGGCCGGCGGCACCTGCACGGCGCCCCGCACCAGCCCCTCGCTGGGCAGCTCCGCCTCGACCGCGCGCTCCAGGGCCGGGCCGGCCAGCCGCAGCCCCACCCGGTTGCTCTCGCTGGTCACCGTCCAGGCCGCGGCGCCGAGCGCGGCCCGGGCGCCCGCGGTCAGCCAGTCCGACCGCGGGCCGGGCAGCAGCCGGACGGTCACCTCACCGCCCGGCGGGTCGGACACCGGGGCGAGGTCGACGCCGGGGAACGGGCCGGCGTCCCCGCCCACCGGCAGTGCGTCGCCGGCGCGCAGGGGCGCGGGGCCGAGGCCCGCCAGCACGTCGGTGGACCGGGACCCGAGCACCGGGGCGACGGCGATCCCGCCGCGGACGGCGAGGTAGGTGCGCAGCCCGGTGGCCGGGCTGCCGAGCGCGAGCGTCGCCCCGGCGCGCAGCAGGCCCGGGGCGGCGTGCACCGGGCTGCCCGGGCAGCGCGCGCCCGTGGTGACGACGAGCAGGTCGGCCTCCGCGCGCACGGCGAGCCCGCCGAGGGTCGCCTCGAGCACCGCCGCGCCCGGCTCGTTGCCCACCAGCCGGTTCGCCAGCGCCGCCGCGGCCCGGTCGGCGGCCCCCGACCGGCCGACGCCGATGCCCGCCAGCCCGGGCCGGCCGCGGTCCTGCACCGTGGCGAGCGGCCCGGGCGCCAGCACGGTCAGCACGGCACGAACCGCACCCGCACGCCCGGCCGCAGCAGCGCGGCGGGGTCGCGGGCCAGGTCGAACACCGCGACGTCGGTGCGCCCGACCAGCTGCCAGCCGCCCGGGGACTCCCGCGGGTAGACGCCGGTGAAGCCGCCGGCCAGCGCCACCGACCCGGCCGGCACCCGGGTACGGGGCGTCGCGCGGCGCGGCACGTCCCAGCCGCCGCCGGCCGGGGTGAGGTAGCCGAAGCCGGGCGCGAACCCGGAGAACGCGACGGTCCACTCCGTGCCGGCGTGCCGCGTCACGACCTCCTCCGGCGCCACGCCCAGGTGCGCGGCGACGTCGGCGAGGTCCGCCCCGTCGTAGACGACCGGCAGCTCGACCAGGCCCGCGTCGGCGCGGCCGTCGGGCCGCGGCGTCACCCGCCGTAGCGCCGCCTCGACGGCGTCGAGAGAGGTCACCTCGGGGTCCACGACCAGCAGCACCGTGCGCGCCGCCGGCACCAGGTCGACGACGCCGGGCGGCCGGTCGGCCTCCAGCGCCGCGTGCAGGGCGAGCACCGCATCGAGGTCGGCGACCTCGACGAGCAGTGCGGCCGACCCGCTGGGCAGCACCCGCATCACGCGGCGAAGGGTGCGAGGTCGACCCCCGCGTCGGTGAGGGCCGACCGCACCCGGCGGGCGATGTCCACCGCGCCCGGGGTGTCACCGTGCACGCAGATCGAGTCCGGCGCGAGCCGCAGGAGGCCGCCGTCGACGTCGGGGATCTCCCGCCCGGTCGCCATGGCCACGCAGCGGTGGGCGATCTCGCCGGCGTCGTGCAGGACCGCGCCGGGTAGCCGCCGGGACACCAGCGTCCCCTCCGGCGTGTACGCCCGGTCGGCGAAGGCCTCCGCCACCGTGGGCAGTCCCGCCTCGGCCGCCTGACGCAGGAACGCCGAGCCGGGCAGACCCAGCACCGGCAGCGTGCGGTCGTACTCGACGACGGCGCGCACCACCGCCGCGGCCTGCTCCTCGTGGGCGACGATCGCGTTGTACAGCGCGCCGTGCGGCTTGACGTAGCGGACGCGGCTGCCGGCCACCCGGGCGAACGCCTCCAGTGCGCCCACCTGGTAGAGCACGTCCTGGGTGAGCGCGTCGGGCTCGACGTCGACGAACCGGCGGCCGAAGCCGGCGAGGTCGCGGTAGCCCACCTGTGCGCCGATCGCGACACCGGCGGCCGCGGCCCGGTCGCACACCCGGCGCAGGATCACCGGGTCCCCGGCGTGGAAGCCGCAGGCGACGTTGGCGCTGGTGACCACGCCGAGCAGGGCGTCGTCGTTCCCGAGCGTCCACTGGCCGAAGCCCTCGCCCAGGTCGGAGTTGAGGTCGATGGAGACGGAGGACACGGGCCGATCCTGCTCAGCCGAACAGGTCGAGGACCGGGCGGACGGAGTTGACCGCGAGGTAGAGGGTGCCGAGCCACGCGACCCAGCCGACGACCAGCAGCCAACGCGGGTAGCGGTAGCCGCCGAGCAGGTCGGTGCGCCGGGTGGCCACCCAGAGCAGCACGGCGATGCCGATGGGCAGCAGCAGGCCGTTGAAGGCGCCGGCGAACACGAGCAGCGTCGTGGGCGCGGTCCCCGCCAGCAGGAACGCCAGCGTGGTGACGGCGATGAAGCCGACGACCAGGAGGGTGCGGGTGCGGTCGGAGGTGCGGGTCCGGGAGGTCACGAACGACACCGACGTGTACGAGGCGCCGATGACGCTGGTGATCGACGCCGCCCACAGCACCACGCCGAACACCCGCAGGCCCACCTCCCCGGCGGCGACCTCGAAGGCCGAGGCGGCCTGGTTCTCCGGGTCCAGCGCCGCCCCGCCGGCCACGACGCCGAGGATGGCGAGGAAGAGGACGACCCGCATGATGCCGGTGACGATGATCCCGGTCACCGAGCCGCGGGTGATGTCGCGGACGTGAGCGGGGCCGGTGACGCCGGAGTCGAGCAGCCGGTGGGCGCCGGCGTAGACGATGTAGCCGCCGATCGTGCCGCCGACCAGCGTGGTGATCGCGAGGACGTCGACCTGCTCGGGCAGCACCACGTTGCGCAGCGCCGTCCCCACCGGCGGACCGGAGGTGACCGCGATGTAGGCGGTCAGCAGGATCATCGCCAGGCCGAGCACGACGACGATCCGGTCGACGGCGACGCCGGCGCGCCTGCTGAGGAAGACCCCGATCGCCACCAGCGCCGACAGCGCGCCCCCGATCCGGGGGTCGAGGCCGAACATCGCGTCGGTGCCCAGGCCCGAGCCGGCCACGTTGCCCACGTTGAACACCAGGCCGCCGACGACGAGCAGGCCGGCCATGAGCCAGCCCAGGCCGGGCAGGACGAGGTTGCCGAGTTCCTGCGCCCGCCGCCCGGAGACACCGACGACCCGCCAGACGTTCAGCTGCAGGGCGATGTCGATGACGATCGAGACGGCGATCGCGAAGGCGAACGCGGCGCCCAGCTGGACGGTGAACGCCGTCGTCTGGGTGATGAACCCGGGGCCGATGGCCGAGGTGGCCATGAGGAACATCGCGCCCAGGACGGTCGAGCGGGTGCTCGCCGACATGCGCCCGCCGGGCGGCGGCGCGGTGGCGGTGGGGGCGGGCCGGTCGGCCGGGTGCGACATCGGCGCTCCAGGGAGGGGTCGGCGCGCGTCCGGGCGGCGGGTCCTGCTGCCCGCCGGTGCGGACGCTAGCCACGCTCCTGGGCGGCGGCAACGGGGGATGGCCGGCCGGGTGCCGGGCCGCGCTGGGCGAGGACGACGCTGCCCAGCGCCAGCGCCACGCCCGCCAGCTGCACCGGCCCGAGCGCCTGCCCGAGCAGCGCCCAGCCGGCGGCCGCGGCGACCACGGGGGAGAGGAGACCGAGGAAGCTCACCCGGTCGGCGGGCAGCAGGCCGATCCCGCGCAACCACAGCACGTAGGCCAGCGCCGTGTTGACGACGGCCAGGTACAGGAAGCCGCCGACCTGACCGGCGGTGACCGTGGCCGGCAGCCCCTCGAGCACCAGCGCCACGGGGACCAGCAGGACGCCGCCGGCGGTGAGCTGCCAGCCGGTGAACGCCAGGACCGGGACCGGCCGGCCCCAGCGCTTGGTGAGGACCACCCCGGTGCCCATGCACGCGGTGGCGGCGAGCCCGGCGACGACGCCGACCGCGTCGAGGCGGGCGGCGTCGGTGAGCACGACGAGCGCGACCCCGGCCACGCCCGCCCCGCCGAGGACGAGCGTGCGCGCCCGCAGCGGCGTGCCGAGCAGCGGCAGCGCGAGCAGGGCCACCACGAGGGGCTGGACGGCACCGAGGACGGCGGCCACGCCGCCGGGCAGGCGGTACGCGGCGACGAACAGCAGCGCGAAGAAGGCGCCGATGTTCAGGGTGCCGAGCACCGCCGCCTTCCACCACCAGGTGCCGCGGGGCAGCACCCGGCCGGCCGCCACGAGGAGCAGGCCGGCGGGGAGCGCTCGCACGGTGGCGGCCAGCAGCGGGCGGTCCGGCGGCAGCCACTCGGTGGTGACGACGTAGGTGGTCCCCCAGGTCACCGGGGCGACGGCGGTGAGCGCGGTGAGCAGCCGGACGGCCGGGACCGCGCGCGGGCGCGCCGGGGCGGGGAGTGCCGGAGGCGGTGCGGTGGTGACCACGACGGTCCTCTATCCCTCGACGGCATCATTCTTGATGTCAAGATACTCGGAACCGAGAATCTGTCCACCGTGGGACGTGCGAGGATCAGGGCATGGCGGAACCGGACGGCGTGGACGAGATCGTCGGGCAGTGGGCGCGCGAACGTCCCGACCTCGACACCACGGCGATGGCCGTCTTCGGCCGCGTCTACCGCACCGCCCGGCTCGTGGGGGACGCACAGGAGCGCTGCTACGCGCGGTTCGGCATCACCCGGGCGGACTTCGACGTCCTCGCCACCCTGCGCCGGGCCGGCGGGGACGACGGCCTCTCGCCCGGCAGGCTCACCGGCGCGCTGATGCTCACCAGTGGCGGGATGACCAGCCGGCTCGACCGGCTGGAACGGGCCGGGCACCTCGTGCGCACGCCGGACCCGGCCGACCGGCGGGCGCTGCTGGTCCGGCTCACCGACTCCGGCCGGGCGCTGGTCGACGAGGCCGTCACCGCCGGGCTGGCCGAACAGCAGCGGCTGCTCGCCGGGATGTCACCGGCCGCCGTGCGGCGGCTCGACGACCTGCTCCGGGAGCTGCTGGCCTCCGTCGAGGAGCGCGCTGCCGACTGAGGCGACGGTCAGCGGGCGGTGGTCTCCGCCCGGGCGGCGGCGCGGACCCGCGAGTGCCGGTAGCCGTACACCGCGTAGACGACCATCCCGAGGGCCAGCCAGGCGAGGAAGCGCAGCCAGGTCTCGATGCTGAGGTTGAGCATCAGGTACAGGCAGGCCAGCGCCGCGAGGGCGGGCACCACCGGCGAGAACGGCACGCGGAACGGCCGCGGCAGCTCCGGCCGGGTGCGGCGCAGCACCGGCACGGCGACCGCCACGAGCAGGAACGCGAACAGCGTCCCGATGCTCACCAGGTCGGCGAGCGTGCCCAGCGGCACGAACGTGGCCAGCACGAGGACGAGGACGGCGAACAGCAGCGTCACCCGGGCCGGGACGCCGGAGCGCGGGCTGATCCGGGCCACCGACGGCGGCAGCAGGCCGTCGCGGCCCATGGCGAAGCCGATCCGGCCGATGGTGATCAGGTCGACCAGGATCACCGACGTCAGGCCGGCCACGGCCGCGATGGACACCAGCGACGACGCCCAGCCGAGCCCGACCTGGTCGAACGCGTCGGCGATCGGGGCGCCCTCGTCGATGTCGGTGTACTGCACCATCCCGACCACCACGAAGGCGACGCCGACGTAGAGCGCCGTGGCGAGGCCCAGCGTGCCGAGCAGGCCCAGCGGCACGTCGCGGGCGGGGCGGCGGGTCTCCTCCGAGAGGTTGGCCACCGCCTCGAAGCCGGTGTAGGCGAAGAAGACGACGGCCGCCGCGGTGACCACCCCGCCGACGCCGAAGGCCACCGGCTCGAGCCCGGCGATCGCCTCGATGAGCGGCCGGGTCAGGCCGCTGCCGCCCTCGGCCGGCTCCGACGGCGGCACGAACGGGCTGAGGTTGTCGCCGAGCACGAACCAGGCGCCCACCCCGATGACGAACACGCAGACGGCGACCTTGACCACGACCAGCAGCGCGGTGACCCGCGCCGACTCGCGGATGCCGAGCACCGCCACCAGCGTGAGCACGACGACGACCGCCGCCGCGCCGAGGTTGACCGTGGAGGTCTCGCCGAACAGCGACGGCGGCAGGTCGAACAGGTTGCCGACGTAGCCCGACCAGCCGCGCGCCACCACCGCCGCGCCGAGGGCGAACTCGAGGAACAGGTCCCAGCCGATGATCCAGGCGACGACCTCGCCGGCGGTGGCGTACGTGTAGGTGTACGCGCTGCCCGCCGTCGGCACGGCGGAGGCGAGCTCGGCGTAGCAGACGGCGGCCAGCAGGGCGACCAGCCCGGCGAGGGCGAAGGAGACGACGACGGCCGGCCCGGCGGTGTTCTTCGCCGTCACGCCGGTGAGCGTGAAGATGCCCGTGCCGATGACGATGCCGATGCCGAACCCGACGAGGTGCCGCGCCGACAGCCGCTTGCGCAGGTGCCCCGCGCCGGGCGCGCCGTCGGCCCCCTCGCCGGCGCCGTCCCCCTCGCCCGCGTCCGCGCGGACGGCCTCCACCGACTTCGTCCGGAACAGGTCCACGCGGGGACGCTAGGTCGGCTCGCGCGTCCCCGCTCGGTGACGCCGGGGTCAGACCTCCTCGACCGGGAAGCTCCGCGACGGCGACACGAACTCGTCCTGCGCGGCGACCAGCAGGATCTCCCGGGAGCCCGCCTCCTCGGTGCGCCGCAGCAGCCCCCACACGCTGGCCGCGGCCCGGCCCAGCGCCTCGCCGGCCGAGCGGGTGTCGAGCCAGTGCGCGAGGAACAGCGCCGCGATCGCGTCGCCGGCGCCGTTGACCGACACCGACAGCCGCGGGGTGCGCACCCGGAAGTGCCGGCCGCCCTCGGAGGCGAGCAGGTCGACCGAGTCCTCCGGGGTGTCCTCGGCGACCAGCGAGGTGGTCAGCACCACCCGCGGGCCGAGCGCCTGCACCGCGGCCACCGCCTCCTTCACCGAGCCCAGCGAGCGCGTCGTCATCTGCGCGAGCAGGTCGAGCTCGTAGTGGTTGGGCGTCACCAGGTCCGCCGCGGGGACGGCGACCTCGCGCATGAGCTCCTCGATGCCGGGCCGCACGAACACGCCGCGGCCGACGTCGCCGATCACCGGGTCGCAGCAGTAGACGGCGTCGGGGTTGGCCGCCCGCACCCGGCCGACGGTGCCGACGACGGCGTGGCCGATGTCGGCCGAGCCGAGGTAGCCGGACAGGACGGCGTCGGCGGTGCCGAGCACGCCCCGGTCGGCGATGCCGTCGACGACCTCCTCGACCGCCTGCCCGTCGAACACCCGCCCCGTCCACGCCCCGTAGCCGGTGTGGTTGGAGAACTGGACGGTGTGCACCGGCCACACCTCGACCCCGAGGCGCTGCAGCGGGAAGACGGCCGAGGAGTTGCCCACGTGCCCGTAGGCCACGTGCGACTGGATCGAGAGGACGTTCACCACGGGGCGTCACGGTGCCATGCGCCCCGGACGCGGTCAGCCGAGGGTGGCCAGCAGGTCGCGGCAGGCCTGCTCGCACCGGCGGCAGGCCTCGGCGCAGACGCGGCAGTGCTCGTGCATCTCCGCGTGCGAGGCGCACTCGTCGCCGCAGGCGCGGCAGGCGGCGGCGCAGGCCTCGAGGACGGCGCGCGTCAGGTCGGCGTCGTAGCCGGTGTGCCGGGACAGCACCCGGCCGGTGGCCTCGCAGACGTCGGCGCAGTCGAGGTCCGTGCGGATGCACGTCGTCAGCTCGGCGACCATGTCCTCGCTCAGACACGCGTCGGCGCACGCCGTGCACGCCTGCGCGCACTCCAGGCAGGCGTCGATGCAGGCGACCAGGCGCTCGCGGTCGGTGCCGCCCAGGTCGGCGGGGTGGGAGGCGAGCATGCGCTCGGTCAGGGTCACGGGGTGCTCCGTCCGGTCGGTCGGGTCCGGGCGGCGGGCGCCGTCCCGGGCATCTGCCCGCCCGCGCCCGAGGCTCGGTCCTGCCAGGCGACGACGAGCGCGTGCGGGAGCGTGAGGGCCGCCAGCAGCGGCAGCAGGGTCACGAGCAGGCCGGTCCAGCCGTCGGTGGCCGACCACAGCAGCGCGAGGACGGCGAGGACGGCGGCCGTGGGCGGCGCCGCGGCCGCGGCGAACCGGCGCAGCGGGCGGGCCGGGCGTCCGGCGGCGAGGTCGGCCGTGGTCGCGGGATCCCCGGCCACCACCCGCGCCACGTGCCGCACCGCGTGCCAGCAGCCGAACCAGACGCCGAAGGCGGCGAACGGCGGCACGACGAGCACGAGCACGAGCAGGGCGCCGACCTCGGCGGCCTCCAGCCAGCGGCCCGACAGCAGGCGCTCGGCCGCCAGCGCGGCGGCGGCCGGGAGCACCGTGACCAGCACGGCGGTGGCCACGGCCGGCGGCAGCAGCCCGTCCCAGCCGGGGACGACCGCGGACACCACCGGCGCGGCCTCCTCCTGCCCGCGCACCAGCGGCACCAGCAGGACCAGGGCGCCGAGCACCGCCGACGCCGTGACCTGCCGCTGCACCGGGCGCCCGGCGCGCAGGTCGGCGAAGGCGGTCTCGCCGGTGCCGAAGTGCCAGGCGGACACGAGGACGAACACCAGCAGCGCCGGTCCCGGGAAGGCCCGGAACGCCAGCCAGCCGGCGAGTGCCAGGACGGCGTAGCCGACGGCGAACAGCGCCGTCCGTCGCAGTGGCCAGTGCAGCCGGCGGGCCGGGAGGGTGTGGTCGGCGGCGCCGTGCGGCAGGCCGAGCAGCAGGCCCGCGACCAGCAGTACCCAGGCCAGGTCGCCCCAGCCGACGGCCAGCTCGACGGCGACCACCGCGACGGCGGTACCGAGCGAGACCGCCGTCGCAGCCCGGACCGGACCCGGGACGGGGCCGGCAGGCAGGGACCGCGCGTCGATCAAGAACACGTCACTCCCGCTCGGACGCCGTCCGCGTCGCGCCCGCTCGGGGCGCGGGGTGGTCGTGGTGGTCGGGGTGGTCGGGGTGGTCGGGGTGGTCGTGGTGGTCGTGGTCGCGATCGTGCTCGTCGTGCCCGGGACGGTGCTCGCCGCGGAGGGCGGCCGCGGCCGACGGTCCGACCCGGCCGAGCTCGGGCAGCACGCCGTCGCTCTCGTGCACGTTGCTCACCCACACCGGCTCGGGATGGGTGTCCTCGCCGGCGCGCACGTCCTCGGCGGTGCGCAGCAGGGCCACCTTGTGGACCAGGAGGCCGAAGCCGACCTTGGCGACGACGTCGGCGGCGGAGTACGCGACCTGCATGGTGGTCGACCAGGCGGGCGTGACGTCGGCGAGGACCGGGATCGCGTAGACGAGCGGGTACACGCCGAAGCTGCCCAGCAGCACGATCGTGGCGTTGCGCAGGCTGACGGCCGCCGCCCGGCCCATGTGCGGCAGCGACGCCCGGACCGCGCCGATCAGCGCGACGTAGAGGTAGACGAAGAACGCGGTGCTGACGAGCCCCCACACGACGAGCGCGGTGCGGTCGCGGCCGTCGGCGACCAGCTGGGAGCCGACGTAGCCGGTGGCGATCATGAGGAAGGCGGCGGCCATCGTGCTGGCCCGCAGGTTCCGCGCCCGGGCGCCGGCGAGGGAGCAGACGGCGAGCAGCTCGACGGTGAGCAGCGGGACGGTGACCGCCCAGTCGGGATAGCGCGTCGAGCCGGTGAACCGCGCCTCCTCGTTCGGCACGTACACGCCGTCGGTGAGCGTGAAGCCGCTGTCCCACTTGAGGAACAGCACCAGGTAGCTCACCGTGGCGACCGCCGCCAGGCAGAGGCCCGCGTGGATGGCCGGCCGGTACCGCCGCCCCACCTCGTTCCTGCTGGCCAGGTTGTAGAGGAGGTAGGCGAACAGGCTGAACCCCGCGGCCATCAGCGCGAAGTGCACCAGGTCGTACTGGCCCGGCGTCAGTGTCTGCAGTTCGGGGGACGGCGTGTCGACCACGTCCACGGGGACTCCTGCGGGCGTCGGGGGGCCCGGCCGGGGCCGGAGGGGCTGCTGCTCGACCCCGTGGCAGCGCTACCCGGGCATGCACCACCGAACCGGGCGACGCGTCCTCGCCTCAGTGGTGGCGGGCGGCCCGCCCGAGCACCCGGCAGCCGTCCGGCAGCGGCGGGGAGCGGTGCCCCGCGGCATCGGTGGACTCGTGGGCGCGGTCGTCGCCGCCGCAGCGGTGGATCGCACTGCGGGGGATGACTCGGCCGGGCCGGGAGACCTGCGGCCCGTCGGTGCTCACGCTCCGGCTCCTGGGGGCCGGCCGGCCGATGAGCCGGGGCTCGCCACGCGGACGTCCTCGCGGACGCTGGCCACGGTCCGCTCCGGCAGCAGCGACCCGACCTGCCGCAGCTCCTCGCGCGCCGTGGCCGCCAGAGCGGCTGCGCCCCCGCCGTAGAGCAGGGTGGCCAGCGCGGCTGCGGCCGGTGGGGACAGACGGCGCTCGAGCAGCCGCACCAGCAGCGCGCTCGACGTACCGACGGCCAGGACGCCGAGGCCGGCCGCGCCACCCAGCAGCGCGCCGGCCCGCCCGGCGCGCCGCGCCTTGGCCGTGAGCTCGGCACGGGCCTGTGCGAGTTCGTCGCGCACCAGGGTCGTGACGTCGTCGGTCAGCGACTGGAGGAGGTCGGCGGTCGACGCGCCCGCGGGCGGGGTGTTCTCGGTCATCGGTCCTCGCAGTGGCGGTGGGCCGGGGCCGGGACCGGCCCACGGCAGCGGGCTACCCCCGCAGCCGCCGGCCAACCGGGCTACGGGAGCAGCGGAGCCGGTGGGTCGACCGGGTTTCGGGACCTGTTCCGGCGGAGAGGCCCCGGAGGGGGACCGACCGACGGAGGACACGATGGCGCGGATCGACCGGATCGCCGAACCGTGGGGCACGCGGACCCCGTACGGGCCGGGGGAGGAGTGGCCGACGCGGGTGGACCAGCACCTCGCCGACGGGGTCGGCGAGGACGACGTCGACCGGTGGGTGCAGGCGGCGTCGATCCTGCACAGCAACGGCGACGCGATGGACGTCGCGGTCAAGGACGGCCGCATCGTCGGCGTCCGGGGCCGGGCGGTCGACCGGGTCAACCGCGGCCGCCTCGACCCCAAGGACCTCTACGGCTGGCAGGCGAACGGCGCGCGTGAGCGCCTGACCCGCCCGCTGGTGCGCCGGAACGGCCGGCTCGTCGAGACCGACTGGGACACCGCCATGGACCTCGTCGTCCGGCGCACCCGGGAGCTCCTCGACGAGCGGGGGCCGGGGTCGATCGGCTTCTACAACACCGGTCAGCTGTTCCTCGAGGACTACTACACGCTCGGCCTGATCGCGCACGGCGGCATCGGGACCATCCACGTCGACGGCAACACGCGGCTGTGCACCGCGACGGCGGCCGCCGCGCTCAAGGAGTCCTTCGCCAGCGACGGCCAGCCCGGCTCCTACGCCGACATCGACTCCGCCGACGTCATCTGCCTGTACGGGCACAACATGGCCGAGACCCAGGTGGTCACCTGGACGCGGGTGCTGGACCGGCTGGCCGGCCCGAACCCGCCGCGGGTCGTCTGCGTCGACCCCCGGGAGACGCCGGTGGCGCGGGCGGCGACCGTCCACCTCGCCCCCCGGCCGGGGACCAACGTCGCCCTGATGAACGGCCTGCTGCACGAGATCGTCCGCAACGGGTGGATCGACCGGGAGTACCTCGACGCCCACGTCGTCGGCTTCGACGAGCTGCGGGAGCGGGTGGCGGAGTACCCGCCGGAGGTCGCCGGCCGGATCTGCGACGTCCCGGCGGAGCGGATCCGCGAGGCCGCCCGCGTCATCGGCACCGCCGAGCGGCTGCTGTCGACGGTGCTGCAGGGGTTCTACCAGTCCCACCAGGCCACCGCGGCCGCCGTCCAGGTCAACAACGTGCACCTGGTGCGCGGCATGCTCGGCCGCCCCGGCTGCGGGATCCTGCAGATGAACGGCCAGCCGACCGCGGAGAACACCCGCGAGGCCGGCGCCGACGGTGACCTCCCGGCGTTCCGCAACTGGTCCAACGACGCGCACGTCGAGGACCTGGCCCGCATCTGGAACGTCGACCCGGCGCACATCCCGCACTACGCCCCGCCGACCCACGTCATGCAGCAGCTCCGGTACCTCGAGGAGGGCTCGATCCGGATGTTCTGGGTCATCTGCACCAACCCGGCGGTGTCCCTGCCCGAGCTGGCCCGCATCCGGTCGATCCTGTCCCAGGAGCGGCTGTTCCTGGTCGTGCAGGACATCTTCCTGACCGAGACCGCGCAGCTGGCCGACGTCGTCCTCCCCGCCGCCACCTGGGGGGAGAAGACCGGCACCTTCACCAACGCCGACCGCACGGTGCACCTGACGGAGAAGGCCGTCGACCCGCCCGGCGAGGCGCGGCCGGACATGGACATCCTCATCGACTTCGCGAACCGGCTCGGGCTGCAGGACAAGGACGGCGCCCCGCTGGTGACGTGGTCCGACTACGAGGGCGCCTTCGAGGCGTGGAAGGAGTGCAGCCGCGGCCGGCCCTGCGACTACACCGGCATCACCTACGACAAGCTGCGCGGCGGCAGCGGCATCCAGTGGCCCTGCACCGACGAGGCGCCGGAGGGCACCGAGCGGCTCTACGCGGACGGGCGGTTCTTCGCCGACCCGGAGTACTGCGAGAGCTACGGCCGCGACCTGCTCACCGGCGCCCCGCTCGAGCCCGACGAGTACCGGTCGATGAACCCCTCGGGCAAGGCGGTCATCAAGGCCGCGGAGTACCTCCCGCCGCACGAGGAGCCCAGCGCCGAGTACCCGTTCGCGCTCATCACCGGCCGCACGCTCTACCAGTTCCACACCCGCACCAAGACCGGCCGCGCGCCCCAGCTGCAGGCCGCCGCCCGGGAGGTGTGGGTGGAGATGTCCCCCGGCGACGCCGACCGGCTGCGGGCGCGGGAGGGCGACCTGCTCGAGGTCACGACGCCGCGCGGGCGGGTGCGGGCCCGGCTGCGGATCAGCGGCATCCGCGACGGCGTCGTCTTCCTGCCCTTCCACTACGGCTACTGGGACGCGCCCGGCCGCCGGGGGCGGGCGGCCAACGAGCTCACGCTGACCGACTGGGACGCCGCCTCCAAGCAGCCGATCTTCAAGACGGCGGCCGCCCGGGTGCGCCGGGTGCGCTGGTCGCGGCGCGGCCGGTCCGCGGCGCCCACCACCACCGCCTCCGCGCCCGCCCGCGGCGGCGTCCCGCCGACCCGCGGCGGACCCGCCGCCGAGGTGCAGGAGACCCTGCCGACCGCGGGAGGTCCGCGGTGAACCTCGGCCTGGCACTGGAGGAGCTGCACCGCTCGGAGAACCACCTCGCGCACCAGCTGCTGGCCGTCGCCGAGCGGCACAAGGCCGACCACGAGCTGTTCCACCTCGGCCGCGACCTGGCCCGCTGGTCGCAGGACCACGTGCGCCGGCTCGCGCCCTTCGGCCCGCGCTACGGCGTCGACCTCGACCCCGAGCCCGCCGGCGAGACGCGGCTGGTCGCGCGGCTGTACGAGGCGGTCAGCGACCGCCTCGGGCGACGGTCCGCCCCGGCCCTGCTCCTGCTGCGCGACCTGCGCAGCCTCCACCTCGCGGCCGTCGGCGTGTCCGTCGACTGGGAGATGGTCGCCCAGGCGGCGCAGGGCCTCGAGGACACCGAGCTGCTCGCCCTCGCGCGGCGGTGCCACCCGGAGAACCTCCGCCAGGCCCGCTGGGCCAACAGCCGCATCAAGGAGTCCGCGACGCAGGTCCTGGTGACGGGATGAGCGAGGCCGGCACGCGCGTCGTCCTCCGCCCGGTCGCCACCCCGCTCCCGCTCGGCTTCCCCGCCCTGGCGCTGGCGACGACGGCCCTCGCCGCCGTGCAGCTCGGCTGGGTGCCGCCCCCCGGGGGCCGGGTCGCCGCGCTCACCGCGCTGGCGGCCACCGTGCCGCTGCAGCTGCTGGCGTCGGTGGTCGGCTTCCCGGCCCGCGACCCCGTGGCCGCCACCGGCACGGGCGTCCTCGCCGGCACCTGGGGCGTCGTGGGGCTGACCACGTACACCTCGCCGCCCGGTGCGGTCAGCGCGCCGGGCTCGGCGTCCTGCTGCTGACCTCGGCCGTCGCCATGGCGGTCCCCGCGGTCCCGGCGAGCGCCAAGCTGGTCCCGGCCGCGGTCACGGGCCTCGCCGGCGTCCGGTTCGCCGTCACGGGGGCCCACGAGCTGACCGGCTCGCCGTCCTGGCAGTCGGCGGCCGGCTGGATCGGGCTCGCGCTCGGGGGCCTGGCGGTCTACGCCGCGCTGGCGCTCGAGCTCGAGGGGTCGCACGGCCGCACCGTGCTGCCGCTCGGTCGCCGGGGTCCGGCCCGGGCCGCCGTCGGGCCGCCCGGGGTGGCGGGGGAGCCGGGGGTGCGGCCGCAGCTGTGATCAGGCCGCGGCGCCGCCCAGCGGGCCGGGGGCGGCGGACTCGGCCACCCAGCCGGGCACGCTCGCCTGCCACTGCGGGCGCTCGTCCGGGGAGACGGCGCGCAGGATGCGGTGCCAGGTGAGCGCCCGCGCGAGCGGTGCGACCCGGAGCGCCAGGCCGGCCAGCTCGCGGAGCACCGCCGCCTCGGCGAACGCCCGCCACGGCCCGAGGTAGGCGTCGCGCAGCCGCAGCAGCGCCGGGGAGCCCGGCGGCAGGCCGAGCGCCGCGGCGGCTCCGCGCAGCGGCACGAGCAGGGTGAGGAACGGGTGCGCCACCGAGGCGTCGCCCCAGTCGAAGAAGCGGAACCCGTCGCCGGTGACGAAGACGTTGCCGTCGTGCAGGTCGTCGTGCTGCACCGACGCCGGCACCGGCCCGGCGGCCAGCGCCCGGCACAACTCGGCGTACGCGCCCATCGAGCCGCGCAGCCGCTCGCGCACGGCGGGGTCGAGGCCGTCGGGGGTGCCGGTGAGCAGTGCGTCGTCGTCGGCCAGCAGGCCGGCGGCGAGGTCCGGCAGCCGCTCCGGGCGGAGGTCGGGGACGCCGAGCGCCACCATCTCGTCCGCGCGCGCCGCGACCTCCACCTGCAGGCGGGCGTGGTCGGCCAGCAGCGCCTCCCACGCGCCGGCGTCGACGCCGCGGCCGCTCGCCCGCAGCGTCGTCCCGCCGTCGGGCAGGAGCAGCAGGCGGCGGCCGGCGTCGACGGCGAGCGGCACCAGCACCCGGCCGGGCGCCCAGCCGCCCAGGGCCGCGGCCAGCGGCGGCTCCTGCGCCGAGCCCGCGCCGACCGACTTCAGCCAGACCACCCCGCCGTCGGTGGGGATGCGGACCGCCGTCGACCAGGCGCGCACGTGCACCTGCTCGGGCGGGCCGGTGACGGTGCGCCCGAGCCCCGCGAGGCACTGGCGGGCCCACGCGAGGGCGGGGTCGAGCCACGCCGGGTCCCGCCAGGTGGCGGCCCCGGTGAGGTCCGGCGCGTGGGAGTCCACGCGCCGGACGCTAGGGCACCGTCAGCTCGGGTGGAGCGCCCTGCTCCCTAGGCGCTCGGGTCCAGCGCGACCTTGGTCCAGCCGCTCTCGCGCCGGTCGAACGTCTCGTAGGCGTCGAGGACCGAGGGCATGTCGCCGACCTGGGTGAGCACGGTCGACGGGTCGATCGCGCCGGTGCGCACCAGGTCGAGCAGGTGCGGCACGTAGCGCCGGTGGTTGCAGTTGCCCATCTTCACGGTCAGGTTCTCGTTCATGGCCGCGCCGGTCGGGAACGACGTCATGTCCGGCGGGTAGACGCCGATGACGCCGATCGTCCCGGCCTTGGCCACCGCCTCGACCGCCCACTGCAGCGACTGGCTGGGGGCGTCGCCGGGCACGTACGTGTCCCCGTGCGGGTGCTGTTCCGGCGCCACCTGCGAGCGCTCCTGCTCGAACCGCTCCGCCTGCTGCCGCGCGGCCTCCGCCGCCGGCCCGCGCTTCGGCCGCTGCGCGTCCACGCCGACGGCGTCGATCACGCGGTCCACACCGGTGCCGCCGGTCAGCTCCTGCACCACGGCGACCGGGTCCTCGGCGTCGAAGTCGATGACCTCCGCGCCGCGGCCGCGGGCCTGCTCCAGCCGGCTCGCGACGCCGTCGACCAGCAACACCCGCCCGGCACCCTGCTGGAAGGCGCTGGTGACCGCGAACTGCCCGACCGGGCCGGCGCCGAGCACGAGCACGGTGTCGCCGTCGCCCACCTCGGCCAGCCGGGCGCCGAACCAGGCGGTGGGGTAGATGTCGCTGAGCATGATCGCCGCGTCGTCGCCCACCTCCTCGGGCAGCCGGACCGGGCCGACGTTGGCGAACGGCACGCGGGCGTACTGCGCCTGCAGGCCGTCGACCGGGCCGGTGGTCTGCGGCCCGCCGAAGAAGCAGGTGCCCGCCGACGGGCCGTTGGGGTTGGCGTTGTCGCACTGCGCGTAGTAGCCGGCGCGGCAGTACGAGCAGTACCCGCAGCCGATCGTCGAGGGGATGACGACGCGGTCGCCCGGGCGCAGGTTGCGCACGCCGGGGCCGGTCTCGCGGACGACGCCGACGGCCTCGTGGCCGAGGACCGTGCCCTCGACCATCCCCGACATGGTCCCGCGCACGAAGTGCAGGTCGGTGCCGCAGATGGCGCTCGCGGTGATCTCGACGATCGCGTCCGTCGGGTCCTGGATGGTGGGGTCGGGCACCTCGTCGAGGCGGATGTCCCCGACGCCGTGCCACACGACTGCCTTCACGGGAGCTCCTCTCGGGGCGGTGGGTCAGCGCCCGGTGCGGTTGAACTCGTCGACCTCGTCGCTGCGTCCGAAGATCCCCGGGCTGCGGCGGGCGAGGTTCCCGTTCCGCTTCGTCCACCGGACGGTGTTGCCGATCCACACGCCGTAGACCGCGGCGATGGCGACGACCGCGACGACGATCCAGATCCAGGTCATGGGTGCTCCTCTCCTCGGGACCGAGGCAGGCCGCTGCTCGACCCATCGCGCCCTACCCGGTTGGGTCCCACCTGAACCCGTCAGTGCCGGAGGAGGGTGTTCAGCCGGGCGGCCTGCCGCACGAGGTGATCGCGCTCGGCGGTGTCCGTGGCCTCGCGGGCGGCCCGGGCGTAGAGGCGGGCGGCCGTCGGGAGGTCGCCGTCGCGTTCGTGCAGGTGGGCGGCCGCGGCGGTGTACCGCGGCAGGGACGGGTCGAGCCCGGCCAGGGCCGCGAGCCCCGCGCGCGGGCCGTCGGCCTCGCCGACGGCGACCGCCCGGTTGAGCCGCACCACCGGGCTGCCGGTGAGCCGGAGGAGCTCGTCGTACCACTCGACGACCTGCACCCAGTCGGTCTCCGCCGCCGAGCGCGCGTCGGCGTGCAGCGCGGCGATCGCGGCCTGCGCCTGGTATTCGCCCAGCCGGTCGCGGGCGAGCGCCGCCTGCAGGACCGCGACGCCCTCGGTGATCGCCGCGGTGTCCCACCGGCTGCGGTCCTGCTCGGCCAGCGGCACCAGGCGGCCGTCGGGGGCGGTCCGGGCGGCGCGCCGGGCGGAGTGCAGCAGCATGAGCGCGAGCAGCCCCGCCACCTCGGGGTCGTCGACGGCGGCGGCGAGCTGGCGGGTGAGGCGGATCGCCTCGGCGACGAGGTCGACGTCGCCCGAGTAGCCCTCGTTGAAGACGAGGTAGAGGACGCGCAGCACGGTGCCGACGTCGCCGGGCCGGTCGAGCCGGACGCCGGCCACGGTGCGCTTGGCCCGGCTGATCCGCTGCGCCATCGTCGCCTCGGGGACGAGGTAGGCGCGGGCGATCTGGCGGGTGGTGAGGCCACCGACGGCGCGCAGCGTCAGCGCCACCGCCGACGCGGGCGTCAGCGACGGGTGGGCGCACAGGAAGTACAGCTGCAGCGTGTCGTCGGCCGCCGGCACCGGGCCGGGCTCCGGCTCCTCCTCCACCCGGTCCTCGCGCCGGCGCCGGGCGGCGTCGGCGCGGGTGGCGTCGAGGAACCGGCGCCAGGCCACGGTGACCAGCCAGCCGCGCGCGTCCCGCGGCGGGTCGGCCGGCCAGGTCCGCAGCGCCTCGAGCAGCGCGTCCTGGACGGCGTCCTCGGCCGCGGCGAAGTCGGCCCCGCGGCGGACGAGGACGCCGATCACCCCCGGGACGAGGCCCCGCACCAGGGCCTCGTCCAGCCGGGCGCTCACTCCGTGACGAGGGGCGGCTCGCCGTACAGCGGCCGGACCTCGAGCCACTCGTGGATCGGCTCCCCGCCCCGGCCGGGCGCGGCCGACAGCTCCCCGGCCAGCTCGATCGCGCGCTCGCGGCCGTCGACGTCGATGATCATCCAGCCGGCGATCAGGTCCTTCGTCTCGGCGAACGGGCCGTCGGTGACCGGCGGGCGGCCCTCGCCGTCGGAGCGGATCCACAGCCCGTCGGGCGCCAGCGCCGCCTCGGCGACGAACTCCCCGGTCGCGCGCAGCCGGTCGGCGAAGTCGCCCATGTACCGGATGTGCGCGTCGACCTCCTCCGGCGTCCACTGGTCCATCGGGACGTCGTTCACCGCCGCCGGCGCGCCGCGGTAGTGCTTGAGCAGCAGGTACTTGGCCATGGGGTCCTCCTCGCATCGGGCGACCGGCTCGGTCGCGGACACCCCGGGGACGGAGCCGCGCCCGCGTCCTCGACATCCTGCCGGGGAGATCTCCTCCGGCGCCCCCGATTGCGGGGCGGGGGTGCCGGGCGGCACGGTGCGCGGCGTGAGGACCGTGCGCACGATCGGCGTCGTGTCCGCCGGGGAGCCGGCGGTCCTGGAGGACGAGGAGCCCGACCCCGGCCCCGGGCAGGCGTGGGTGCGCACCGAGTACAGCGGGGTCAGCGCCGGTACCGAGGTGGCGCTGGTGCGCGGCACCGACCCGCAGCACGCCGTCGGCTGGGACCCCGATCTGCGCGCGTTCGGCGCCGGGCCGGTCGCCGGCTACCCGGTGCTGCGGCTGGGCTACATGGAGGTCGGCGTGGTCACCGAGAGCCGGGCGCCCGGGCTCGCGGAGGGCACCCGCGTGGCCATGGCCTACGGGCACCGGACCGGCCGCTGCGCCGACCCGGCCGCCGTCGCGGTGCTGTCCGTCCCCGACGACCTCGACCCGCTGCTGGGCGTGTACCTCGCCCAGATGGGCCCGATCTGCGTCAACGGGCTGCTGCACGCCACCGCGCAGCTCGCCGGGCCCGGCGGGGGCGTGGGCGACGGCGTCCGCGGCCGCTGCGTCCTGGTCACCGGCGCGGGCGTCATCGGCCTGCTGTCGGCGTTGCTCGCGGTGCAGCACGGCGCGGCCGACGTCGTCGTCGCGGAGCCCTCGCCGCAGCGGCGCGCGGTGGCCGGGGCGCTGGGCCTGGTCACGGTCGACGGGGACGCCTGGGCGGAGGTCAAACACCGGTGGCGGCACGGGCCGGGCGACGCCGGCGCCGACCTGGTGCTGCAGTGCCGGGGCCACGACACCGCCCTCGCGACCGGCCTCAAGGCGCTGCGCCCGCAGGGCGTGGTGGTCGACCTCGGCTTCTACCAGGGCGGGGCGGGCGCAGTGCGCCTCGGCGAGGAGTTCCACCACGACGGCCTGTCGGTGGTCTGCGCGCAGATCAGCCGGGTGCCGCGGGGGATGGGGCCGGCCTGGCCGCGGGCCGCGCTGGCCGCCGTCACCCTCGACCTCCTGCGCGAGCGCGGCGACGACGTGCGGCGGCACCTGGTCACCGACGTCGTCCCGTTCGCCGAGGGACCGGCGCTGCTCGCCGACCTCGCCGGGCGGCGGCTGGCGGCCCCGCCGCTGCAGGCGGTGCTGCGGTTCTGAACCGACTTGTGGCGGAACCGGATCGGCGGGATATTGCGGTTCTCCCCGCGGACGCCGGGGCACCGGGCTGCGCGGGGTGGCCGGGGGAGGCCGTCATGGTCTGGGTCGTCGTCAGCGTCGTCGGTTTCGTCGTGGTGACCGGGGTGGTCACCGCCATCGCGCGGAGCAACACGGCCCGGTGGGAACGCGACCACCGAGCACCCCAGGCCGCGATCCGGGCACACGAGCGGGCCATCCGGCACGGGTGGCTGACCACCCTGGCGCACTGGCAGGAGAACGGGGACACGGCGACGGACCGCCGGCCGCACCTGCACCTGCCGCACGTGCACCTGCCGGCCGGGCTCGTGGCCCGGCTGCCGCACCCCCACGTCCCCGCCCTGCACCTGCCGCGCGTGCACCTGCCGCACGTGCACCTGCCGGGGCGCGGCCGGGCCGGCGGGGCACCGGGGACGCAGCCCCCCGAGCCGCCGGCTCCGGCCGGCGCCGACGACCGGACCGGCGTGTCCTCCTAGCCCGCGGCCGGGAACGGCAGCGTGCCGGTACGCACGTCCCACGGCACCGCGCCGGTGCGGGACGACCAGCGGGCGGCCTGGCGGGCCGCCCGGCGCGCCGCGTCCTGCCGCGCCGCCGACCGCCGCCCGTGGGCGGCGCGGGCCTCGGCCAGCCCGGGCGCCTCGACGCCCTCGGGCCCCATCCGGCAGGCGGACGACCGGACCCAGCGGACCGCGCCCGCGGCGTCCCGGACGCCGACGAGCAGCCCGCGGTCGTGCCGGCGCAGCACCAGCGCCGCGCCGCGCACGGCGGCCTCGGTGGCCGCGGCGAGCTCGGCGCCGGGGCCGTGGAGCCAGGTGACCGACCGGGCCTCGCGGTGCAGCCGGTCGTCGCGGGCCCGCCAGGCGAGGTCGGACACCGGCGCGAGCTGCACCTCGAGGACCGCGCCGGGCAGCGCGACGTGCAGGCCGGTGCGTCCGGGCGGGGTCGACACCCGCGGGGTCAGGCCCTGGCCGGCGAGCCAGGCGACGAGCGGGCGCCGGTAGCGCAGCGGCTCGTAGCCGCGCTCGGCCGCGTCCTCGCCCCGGGCGAGGGAGCAGCGGGCGTCGCCGGTGTGGACGAAGGCCGGCCGGGCGCCGTCGGCGTCGACCCGCAGCCGTCCGCCGCAGCCGCCGGCCTCCCGGGCGCACCAGAAGCCGCCGGGCGCCTGCCGCTCGAGCAGCCGCGCCGCGGCGGCGTCGTCGGGCAGCGCGACCGCCGCCGTCCCGTCGGGTCCGTCGGTCACCGCCCACCGCAGCACGTCCGTCATGCGCCCGACGGTAGGGACGCCTACCGACAGTCCCGGGGGAGCCAACAGCGCTACGAAGGCCCTCCCTCGGCGCGGGAGGCGAACCCTCCGGGGGGCCGATACCGCGACAAAGGCCCTCCGCCGAGCGCGTCTCGTGCGCGGAAGGCGGTCAGAGGAGGGAGCGGAAGAGGGAGACGAGCCGGTCGGCGTGCGCGTCGAAGACGTGCCGCTCCCGCGCCGCCAGCGCCGCGCGGTGCCCGGCCCGGGAGGCCACCTCCTCGTGCAGCGCGGCCGCCACGTCGTCGGCGTCGCGGTAGAGCAGGCCGGTCCCGTCCTCCCGGAGCACCCGCTCCACCGAGACCAGCGAGCCGGGGTTGGCCTGCTGCAGCAGCGGCAGCCCGGCCGCCAGGTACACCGGCAGCCGCGCGGGGGAGTTGAGGTCGTCCCAGCTCGCGCGCCGCAGGTCCCCGCCGTTGGCCGAGTCGAAGCGGTGCAGCCAGCCGGCGTCGTGCCGCGACAGCTCGCGCACCCAGTCCTCCGGCCCCACCGCCGGGTGCACGTGCACGAACCCGGGCGCGCGGGCGAGCGCCTCGTCGAGCCATCCGGTCCACGAGCCGGTCGCGCCGGGGGCGCGCACCTGCCCGTAGAGGTGCACGTGCACGCCGCGGTCGGCGAGCGCGAGCACCCAGTCGAGGTCCAGGCCGGAGGGCCGCCCGGCGACGGCGGTGTGCGGCTCCCCGTCGGCGTCCGACAGCCGCGGCGAGAGCGGTGCGTCCAGCCAGTCGCGCTTGGGCAGGTCGCCGTCGAGGACGCCGAGCCGCGCCGGGTCGACCCGGCCGGCCAGCGCGAGGGCGAACCAGTCGCGCTCCTCCTCGGTGGCCAGCAGCACCGCGTCGGCGCCGCAGACGAGGTCGGCCAGCAGCGGCCACTCGCCACGGACCAGGCTGCGCTGCGGCGCCTCCTTGAACGTCCACACGAACGGCAGGGACGGGAACGCCGTCCGCAGCCGGTGCGCCAGCGGCACCGCCCGCCAGTTGAGCTGCGCCCACACCACGTCGGGGTCGAGCTCCCGGACGGCGTCCTCCCAGCGGTCGCGGTCGAGGTCGGCGACGTGCCCGAACGGCAGCGGGCCGACGGTCGAGTCGCCGAGGCCGTCGGTCGTCCAGAGCCCGCTGAGCCGGTGGCCGCGCTCGGCCAGCGCGAGCACCCGCTCGGGGTTGAACGCGAGCTCGCCCGCGACGAGCACCGACAGGCCGTCGGCCGCGGGCTCGTACGACCGGGAGCGGAACCGCGCGTAGCGGGCCACCTCGTCGACGTCGGTGCCGTCGGTGGAGGCGAACCGCAGCGGGCGGGCCACCCGGTAGCGGCTGCGGAAGACGTTGAGCCCGCCGTCGGACGACGCCCGGATCGCCCGTGAGCGCTGCCCGGGGTGCCGGGTCCACGCGCAGGTGACCCGGCCGGTGCCGGCCGTGGCGCCGCGCGCGGCCACCCGGGACCACATGAGCCGCTCGAGGTCGTCGGTCTCGAGCTCGGCGCGCTCGGTCCAGCGGTCGCCGGTGCGCCGGTGGGCCACCTGCACCAGCTGGGCGTACGGGGTGCCGGCCGGCTCGTCCAGGTCGGCGCGGGCCAGCACCACGCCGTCGCCGGCCAGGGCGGCGAGCAGCGTGGCGAGGTGCGCGGGGGACCAGACGTCGTCGGCGGGCAGGTAGGCGACCACCGGCGCGGTGGTCTCGTCCAGCGCCCGGTTGAGCGCCGCGCCGAGCCCGCGGTTGTCCCCGGTGCGCACCAGCCGCAGCCGCGGGTCGGCGGGGACGGTGACCGGCTCGCGCGACCCGTCGTCGACGACGACGGCCTCCCACGCCGTCACCTCCTGCGCGAGCAGCGACTCCAGCGCCCGCGGCAGGTACGCCGCCTGCTCGTGCACCGGCACGAGCACCGCGACCCGCGGGGTCACGCAGCGACCCGCGGGATCACGCGGCGGGCTCGAGGTCGGGCGCGACGCCCAGGCTGCGGTCGTAGACGGCGGCCACCCGCGCGGCCAGCGCCGGCCAGCCGTAGTCGGCCGACCGGGCCCGGGCGCCCGCGGCCAGCCGCGCCCGCAGGGCCGGCTCGGCCACCACCCGGTCCAGCGCCGCGGCCAGCGCGTCGGGGTCGCCCGGCGTCACCAGCAGGCCGGTCTGCCCGTGCCGCACCACCTCGGGGATGCCGCCGACGTCGCTGGCCACCACGGGCAGGCCCGCGGCCATCGCCTCGGTGAGCACCGAGCCCATCTCCTCGTAGGCCGAGGGCAGCACGAGCAGGTCCAGGGAGGCGAGCACCGCGGGCACCCGCGCGTGCTCGACGAAGCCGGCGAGGGTGATCCGCCCGGCCGCGGGGCTCTCGGCGGCCAGCCGGTGCACCAGCGCGCGGTCGGGCCCGTCGCCGACGACGACCAGCGACGCCTCCTCCCGCATCCGGCCGAACGCGCGCACCAGCGTGGCGGGGTCCTTCTGCGGCGCCAGGCGCCCGACGTAGCCGATCCGCGGCCGCGGCGTGCCGGGGAAGACGTCGCCGCCGGAGCCGGTGAACAGCGCCGGGTCGAAGCCCGAGGGGATGGTGGACAGCCGCTCGGCCGGCACGCCGTCCGCGCGCACGGCCGCCGCGGTGCGCCCGGTGAGCACGACGACGGCGTCGGCGCGCCGCAGCGTGCTGCGCTCGATCCAGCCGCCCAGCGCCCGCAGCAGCCGCACCTTCAGCCCGCGGCCGGTGAGCGTGTGCCCGACGCTGCAGTGCAGGGTCACCACCAGCGGCACGCCGTGGACCCGGGCCGCGAGCCGCGCCAGCGGCAGCGTGGCGAGGTCCTCGCCCTGGTGGGCGTGCACGACGTCGACCGGCGCCCGGCGGCCGGCGCGCAGCACGGTGCGCAGGCCCGACAGCGCCCACAGCTGGCGCAGCCGCGTCAGCCGGAGACCCGTGCGGTGCACCCGGGCGCCCCCGCCGAGCGCGGTGACCCCGCGCGGGCCGGCCAGCCGCGAGGTGACGACGGTCTGCAGCAGCCCGCGGGCGTCGAGGCAGCGGGTGAGCGTCGCCGTGTGGTTCTGCATGCCGCCGATGGGGTCGAACCGCGCGGCCCGGGCGTCGAGCTCACCGGGGAGCGCCCCGGGTGCCGTGGCGGCCCGCGCGGCCGGCGGTTCGAAGACGCTGCACAGACGCAGCACGTGCAGGGGACCGGCGGCAGGGCGGGACACGCAGGGGACCTCCGTCTCTGGGGGGACCCGTAGTGCACCACGGGTTAGGGCACGGCACACACGGGAAGGGGGCGCGGGTGACCGCCCCGCTCGCCGACCCCGCCGTCCGACGCCTCGCGCTGGTCCGGCTGCGGGTGGGCCTCGGCGACCTGCTGTGCACCGTGCCGGCGCTGCGCCGGCTGCGCGCGGCCCGCCCCGACGTCGAGGTGACCCTGGTGACCTTCGGCCGGATGGCGCCGGTGGTGCAGCGGCTCGGCGGCACCGTCGACGAGCTGCTCGCCTTCCCCGGCGCGCCCGGCATCCCCGACGGGCCGGTCGACGACGCCGGCTGGGCGCCGTTCACCGCGGCCGCCCGGGAGCGCCGCTTCGACCTCGCGCTGCAGGCCTACGGCGACCGCCCGGCCGCCAACCGGGTGACCGCCGCGCTCGGCGCCCGGCTCACCGGCGGGTTCGCGCCCACCGGCTGGGACCCGCCGGCCGGCGGCGGGGCGCTGCACCTGCGCTACCCGCTGCACCTGCACGAGGCGCAGCGGCACGTCGCGCTGCTCGAGCACCTCGGCCTGCCGCCGGGCGGGGAGGCGGTCATGGGCTTCCCGCTCACCGCCGACGACGAGGCCGAGCACGCCGCCACCTTGGCCGCGCACGGGCTGGAGCCCGGCCGGTACGCCGTCCTGCACCCCGGCGCCTCGGCGCCCACCCGCCGCTGGCCGGTCGAGCGCTACGCCGCCGTCGGCGACGCGCTGGCCGCCGACGGGCTGGCCGTCGTCGTCACCGGGGTGCCGGGGGAGCGGGAGATCTCCGCCCGCGTGGTCGCCGGGATGCGCGCGCCCGCGGTCGACCTCACCGGCGCCACCAGCCTGGGCGGCCTGGCCGCGCTGCTGCGCGACAGCGCCGTGCTGGTGGGCAACGACACCGGCTCGGCGCACCTGGCCGCCGCCGTCGGCGCCCGCAGCGTCACCGTGTTCCTCCCCGGCGACCCGGTGCGCTGGGCGCACCCCGGCCCGCGGCACCGCGCGCTCACCCCGACGGTGGCCTGCGCGCCCTGCCCGCACCTGGCCTGCCCCATCGAGTTCCGCTGCGCGCTCACCGTCACCCCCGCCGCGGTGGCCGGCGCGGCCCGCGAGCTGGCCGCCTCGTGAGGGTCTCGTTCGTCGCCGACTCCAGCGGGTGGGGCGGCGCGGAGGTGTGGCTGGCCCACCACCTGCGCCGGGCCGGGCAGAACGGCGCGACCGCGGCGCTGGTCGCCTCGGAGCCGGTGGCCGACGGGTTCGCCGCGCTCCCCGTCGAGCGCGCCGTCGTCCCGCTGTCCCGGCACGCCGAGCGGGCGCCGGCCGTCCGGGAGGCGCTGGCCGCCCAGCGCCCCGACGTCGTGGTGGTCAACCTCGTCGACCCGGCGTCCAACGCCGCCGCGGTCGCCGCCGCCCAGGCGGTGGCGCCCACCGTCGGGGTGCTGCACCTGGTCGGGGACACGCGGGCGGGCGGGGAGCGGGCGGCCCTGCGCGAGCTCTACCGGCGGATGGCCGGCGTGATCAGCCCTTCCACGGAGGGCCGCGACCAGCTGGTCGGCGACCTCGGCGTCGACCCCGCGCGAGCGCACGTGGTGCCCAACGGCGCCGACCTGCCGGCCGACCCGGCGGGCCCGGCCGGCTCCGCGGTGCCGCGGATCGGCGCCCTCGGGCGGCTGACCGCGCAGAAGGGCTTCGACGTGCTGCTCGACGCGTTGCGCCGGCTCGACGTCCCGTACGAGGCCGTCATCGGCGGCGCCGGGCGCGAGGCCGACGCGCTGCGCGCGGCCGCCGCGGGCCTGCCGGTCACCTTCCCCGGCTGGGTCGACGACCCGCGCGCCTTCCTCGCCGGCCTCGACCTGTTCGTCGTCCCCTCGCGGGTGGAGGCCGGGCCGCTGGTGCTCGTCGAGGCGATGGCCGAGGGGCTGCCGTGCGTGAGCACCGACGTCGGGGAGGTCCGGCGGGTGGCGGGGGAGGAGGTCGTCGTCGTGCCGGTGGACGACGCCGGGGCGCTCGCCGGTGCGATCGGCGGGCTGCTCGCCGACCCGGCGCGGCGGGCCGACCTCGGCGCCCGCGCACGGGCGCGGGCGGTGCGCGACCTCGACGCCGCGCTCATGGCCGAGCGCACCTACGCGGTGCTCTCCGGCGTGGCGCGCCGGGCCGCCGGGTAACCGCCCGGCATGAGCAAGAACAACGACGCCGACGCCCAGCGAGCCGCCGCACGTCAGGCCAAGAAGGAGGGCATGTCGCCCAGCGAGGCGGGCGTGACCACCGGCGCCTCCAAGCAGACCAACCACGTCCGGAAGGGCGACGACCGGCACGAGCACTCGTCCGCGCAGGGCAAGAGCAAGAGCTGAACGGCCCGGGGACGACGGCGGCTCCGTCGACGCGCCGCCGTCCCCGGACCGGGCTCAGCCGGCGGACCCGCCGGTGGAGGGCAGCCCCTCGGCCACCCAGGCGCGGTGCCCGCCGATGACGTCGCTGGCCTTCGACAGGCCCAGCGTGCGCAGCGCGTCGGCGGCGAGGCTGGAGGTGTAGCCCTCCTGGCACAGCACGACGACGTCGACGTCGTAGCCGGTCGCCTGGGGCACGCGCGCGTCGCTCTCCGGGTCGAACCGCCACTCCAGGTGGTTGCGCTCGACGACCAGGGCGCCGGGCACCTCGCCCTCGGCCTCGCGCTGCGACTGCGGCCGGATGTCGACCAGCACCGCACCGTCGGCGACCCGCTGCGCGGCCTCGGCCGGGGTCACCCGGGTGATCCGGGAGCGGGCCTCCTCGAGCAGCTGGTCGACGCTCTTGGCGCCGGGCGGGCGGGAGCCGCTCACCAGTCGACGCCGGCGCGCTCGGTGCCGGTGCGCAGCAGCACACCGCCCTCCAGCGTGTAGGTGCTCATGGAGGACAGGCGCGGGGTGTAGGCGTGCACGCTCACGGCGGGCAGCGTCCCGCGGTTGGTCACCCGGTGCACGTGGTGGGGGCCGAACGGGCGCACCCGCCCGGCCCACAGGTCCGTGGCGGCCTCCCGGACGGCGCCGACCGGCCCGCCGACGACGTCCTCGGTGAGCACCCCGCCGACGACCGCGAACGCGCCGGCGGAGCCGCCGTGGTCGTGCAGCGGCGTGCCCTGGCCGGGCAGCCAGGTGAGCAGCCAGACCTGCGCCCGGGCGAGGTCCTCGTGCAGGGACGGGTCCACGAGGGCGGCGGCCTCGTCGATCGGGAGCAGGCCGGTCCAGCGGCTGGACTCGCGGTACTCGACGCGCGGCAGCCACGCGTCGGCGGCGGCCAGCAGGGCCGCCGCGACGGCGGCGGCCGAGGTGGTGCGGGCGGTGGTGCGTGCGGTCTCGGCGGCGGTGCGGGAGGCAGGGGGGAGCAGGGCGGTCACGGTGGGGTCTCCTGAGCGGGGGCACGCGGGGGCCCGGGAGGGCGGCGCGGGGAGGGGATGGACGTCCGGGGGCTCAGGCGGCCGGACACAGCGCGCTGGCCACCCGCAGCAGGTCCACGGCGGACCGGCGGGTGAGCGTCAGGGCGGGTGCCACGGGCCCAGTCGACCCCGCCACCACAATCCGTGTCAAGTCGACCGGTCTGGTAGGGATTGCGCCGTGGCGGACCACCGACCGGGCGGCTCAGGCCGGCAGGAGGACGGTGCGCAGCTCGTGGGCACCGTCGGCCCGGGTGGCCTCGTAGTACCAGCGGGCGCCGCCGCCGGGCACCGCGACGACGTCGGCGTAGCGCAGCCCGTGCGGCGCGTGCGGGCTGGCGAGGTACGGCCCGTCCTCGGCGGCCCGGAAGCCCAGCTCCCCGTCGTGCAGCGCGAGGCCGGTGCGCTCCTCCCAGTTCTCCTCCGCGGTGGCCCGGCCGTCGTAGAGCGCCCAGGTGCGCGAGCCGTCGAGCACCACGGTGGCGAACCGTGCGCCGCGGGCGTCCCAGGTGCCGGGGGTGCCGGCCAGTGCGGTGCCCCGCCAGGTCCAGGTGACGCCGTCGGGGCTGGTGGCGTGCTGGGTGGTCATGCGGTCGGTCGCGTCGGGGTCGTCGAGCGGGTGCACCGACGCCCACAGGTGCCACTGTGCGCCGTCCCAGCGCACGACCGGGTCCTTCGGGGCCTCGGTGGTGCTGCCCGGGAGCACGGTGCGGGCCCCGGCCGTGGCCAGCTCCTCGACGGTGGCGGCCTCGAGCAGGTCGACCCGCCAGTGCTTCGTGCCCGGGGTCGCGCAGCTGACGTAGAGCCGCCAGCGGCCGTCGGGGGTGTGCACCAGCGCCGGGCGCTCCAGCGACTCGGCGCCGAACCGGTCCTTGCCCACGGCGACGACCGGCTCGAAGCGCACGCCGTCCTCGGAGCGGGCCACCACGTTGCCGAAGCCGCGGCCCTCGCCGACCGGCCGGCGCAGCCGGTAGGCCAGCCACCACGTGCCGTCGACGAGCTGCGCCGACGGGCCGCCGGCCCACGAGCCCGGGCGCGGGTCCTCGGGTTCGACGACGACCTCGGCGTCGGACCAGAAGCGGTCGGGCGCCGGCGGGCGGGGCGCGGACGCGGTCACGCGGCGGCTCCGTTCGGGGGAGGGGACAGGCCTCCCCGTGTGTACACCGCGGCCCGCCACGGGCAGGGAGGGGAACGATGAGCACCGACGCCGACCGGCTGCCCCAGTTCGTCATCGCAGGCGCACCCAAGGCCGGGACGACGGCGCTGCACGCCGCCCTGGCCACGCACCCGGGGCTGTACCTGTCCCCGGTCAAGGAGCCGAAGTACTACCTGACCGACGGGCGCCCGCCGCCGCGCGAGCGCCAGCGCGGCCCCGGTGACGCGCACAGCGCGCAGGAGTGGATCTGGCGGCGGGAGGAGTACCTCGCGCTGTTCGACGGCGCGCCCGCCGGCACCGTGCGCGGCGAGAGCACGCCGTTCTACCTGCACGACCGCGCCGCGCAGCGCCGGCTGGCCGCCGACGTGCCGGACGTCCGCGTGGTGGTGGTCGTGCGGGACCCGGTGGACCGGGCCTGGTCGAACTGGGTGCACCTGCGTGCCGACGGCCTGGAGCCCGAGGCGGACTTCGCGCGCGCGGTGGAGCTGGAGGAGTCGCGGGTGGCGGCCGGGTGGGCGCCGTTCTGGCACTACCGGGGCCTGGGCCGCTACGGCGAGCAGTTGCGCGACCTGTACACCGTGCTGCCGCGCGAGCAGGTGCTGGTGCTGCGCTACCGCCAGCTGGTCGACAGCCCGGACGAGACGCTGGACCGGGTCAGCGACCTCCTCGGCGTCGAGCGGGGCGTGGCGCACGCGGTGCCGCCGGAGAACGTGAAGCCGCACGTCGCCGACACGGCCCGGTACCGGGCGCTGGCCCGGCTGGCGCGGGCCGGCGCGGCGCTGGGCGCCTACGCGCCCCCGCAGGTGTGGCGGCAGGCCTCCCGGCCGCTGCTGGCGGCGCTGCACGCCGGCCGGGCGCCGCGCCCGCCGATGCCGGTGGAGGTGCGCCGCGCGGTCCTCGCGCCGCTGCTGCCCGACATCGCGCTCCTCGAGGAGGTCACCGGCGAGTCGTTCGACGACTGGCGCCGCGACACCGGCCGCGGTGACTTCCGCTCCCGCCGTCCCGCCTGACGCCCAGCCCGCCACCCGGTAGGTGAGGTGGGTGCCGACCGGGGAGACCTCGACGGCGGTGCGGACGAGCCGGTGCCGCCCGGCGCCGGCGAACAGCGGCGTCCCGGTGCCGGGCACCTCGCCGGCCACGTGCGGCCGCAGCTCGTCGAGCAGCCCGTCGCGCAGGCACGAGCCGGCGAGCACGGCGCCGCCCATGACGACGACGTCGCGCTCCGGCGGCCGGGAGGTGACGACGAAGGACGGCGGCCGGGCGTCCCCGGCGGCGCCGTAGCCCAGCCCGTCGGTCCACCCCTGCTCGACGTCGTCGGAGGTGCGCCGGCCCATGAGCACCGCACCGGACGCCGCGGCGTGCCGGCGCAGCACGCCGCGATCGACCGGGTGGGTGCTCTCCAGCGCCCAGGCGTGCAGGGCCTCGACGCCGTCGGGCCCGGTCGCGAGGCCGTCGAGGGAGACGGTGACGTCACCGGTGACGAGGGTCACGCGGTACCGACCGCGCGGCGGCCCGCGGCTCACCGCTGGACGCCGACGTGCAACCGTGGTTGCATCAACCGCCGTGGCCGCCGCCGTCGGGGAGTGGGTGCTCCTCGCCTACCGCCTCCCGCGGGAGCCCTCGGGCCCCCGGACGACGCTGTGGCGGCGGCTGCGCCGCCTCGGCGTCGCCCAGCTCGGCGACGGCGTGGTGGCCCTGCCCGCCGACGCCCGCACCCGCGAGTCCCTCGAGTGGCTGGCCGACGACGTCCTCGCCGCCGGCGGCACCGCCGGCATCTGGACGGCCCGGCCCGGCTCCGCGGCGCAGGAGCGGGACCTCGCGGCCGGGATGGCCGCGGCGCGGGCGGAGGAGTACCGGGCGCTGACCGTGGAGTGCACCGCCGCGGTCACCGCGCCCGCGGCCGACCGCGGCCGCGCCCTGCGCCGGCTGAGGGCCGAGTGGCGCGCCGTCGGCCGGCGCGACTTCTTCCCGCCGCCCGAGCGCGACGCCGCCGCCGCGGCGCTGCGGGCGCTGGCCGAGGCCGCCGGCGAGCCGGTGGCGGCCGGGCGGGGGAGCCGGTCGTGAGGTGGGCGACGCGCGCCGGGATCCACGTCGACCGGGCCGCCTGCGCGTGGCTGCTGCGCCGGTTCGTCGACCCGGACGCCGAGTTCGTCTTCGTGGCCGACCCGGCCGAGGTCCCCGCCGACGCCACCCCCTTCGACATGCGCGGCGTCGCGCTCGGCCACGTCGGCGGCGCCTGCTCCTTCGAGACGATCCTGCGCGTGCACGGCCTCGACGACCCCGTGCTCGAGCGGATCGGCGAGATCGTGCACGAGGCCGACCTCGACGACGGCCGGTTCGACGCCCCCGAGGCGCCCGGCCTCGACGTCCTGCTGCGCGGCCTGTCGATGACCGGCGACGACGAGCGCACGCTCGCGGTGTCCGGCCCGCTCTTCGACGGCCTCTACGAGTTCATCCGCCGCCGCCTGCTGCTCGGCCGCGAACCGGCCTGACCCCGACGGAGACCCCCGTGACCGACCCCGCCACCGGACCCGCCACCTGGCCCGTGCCCGCCGCTGCCGCCGTCCCGGAGCAGCGCGGCGTCCCCTTCCGCACCGCCGTCCGCGCCTGGTTCCTCATCTCCCTGCAGACCTTCGGCGGCCCGGCCGGCCAGATCGCGGTCATGCAGCGCACGCTCGTCGACGAGAAGCGGTGGATCGGCCAGCGCCGGTTCCTGCACGCGCTCAACTACTGCACGCTGCTGCCCGGCCCGGAGGCCCAGCAGCTGGCCACCTACGTCGGCTGGCTGCTGCACGGCACCCGCGGCGGCCTGGTCGCGGGCGGGCTGTTCGTGCTGCCCGGCGTCGTCGCGCTGCTCGTGCTCTCCGCGGTCTACGTCGCCTTCGGCGACACCACGGCGATCACCGCCCTGTTCACCGGCCTGGCCGCGGCCGTGCTGGCGATCGTGGTGCAGGCGGTGATCCGCGTGGCGGGGAAGGCGTTGGACAGCCGCGCCCTGGTCGCCATCGCCGTGGCCGCCTTCCTCGCGCTCGCGCTGTTCGGCGTCCCGTTCCCGATCGTGGTGGCCCTCGCCGGGGGAGCCGGCTGGGCGCTGGGCCGGTGGCGGCCCTCGGCGCTGCCGCGGAAGAAGGCGGCCGACGGCCCCGACGCCGGCCCGCTGCCGGTGATCTCCGACGACGTGCTGCACCACGAGGCACCCACTCCCCGCCGCACGCTGCGGGTCCTGCTCGTCGGCCTGGTCGTGTGGGGGCTGCCGGTGGCGGCGGTCGCGCTGCTCACCGGCGCGGGCAGCGTCCTCACCGAGCAGGGGCTGTTCTTCTCCGGCGCCGCGGTGGTCACCTTCGGCGGCGCCTACGCGGTGCTGGCCTACGTCGCCCAGCAGGCCGTCGACGTCTACGGCTGGCTGCAGCCGCGCGAGATGGTCCGGGGCCTCGCGCTGGCCGAGACGACGCCCGGCCCGCTGATCATGGTCGTGCAGTTCGTCGCCTTCCTCGGCGCCCACCGCGCCCCGGGGGACCTCGACCCGTGGGTGGCCGCGGTCCTCGCGTCGCTGCTGGTCACCTGGGTGACGTTCGTGCCGAGCTTCCTGTTCGTGCTGCTCGGTGCCCCCTACATGGAGCGGCTGCGCGGCAACCGGTCGCTGTCGGCGGCGCTGACCGGCATCACCGCCGCCGTCGTCGGGGTGATCGCGAACCTGGGGCTGTACTTCGCCGTCCACACGCTGTTCTCCGGGACGGTTCCCGCCGGGCCGCTGGCGCTCGAGCTGCCCGACCCGGCCACCGTGCGCTGGGTGCCGCTGGTGATCGCGCTCGTCGCCGCGGTGCTGCTGTTCCGGGTCAGGTGGTCGGTGCTGCGCACGCTCGGCGCGTGCGCCGTCCTCGGGCTGGCCGCGGGGCTGGCCGGGCTGCCGCTCGGCTGAGCGTGAGCGCGGCGGGTCCGGGTAGGGCCTCTCGCTGGAGAGGCGTGCAGCCCGCGCGCGCCGACGACGGGAGGGAGCCGACATGGCCGCCAAGTCCAGCATCGCGACGATCAACCCGGCCACCGGCGAGACGGTGAAGACCTACGAGCCGCTGTCGGAGGAGGCCCTCGAGGAGAGGATCGGCCGGGCCGCGGCCGCCTATCGCTCCTACCGGCTGACCACCCCCGAGCAGCGGGTCGGCTGGCTGCGCGCCGCCGCCGACGTCCTCGAGGCCGACACCGACGCCGTCGCCGAGCTCATGGTCACCGAGATGGGCAAGACGCTGGCCGCGGCGAAGGCCGAGGCCGGCAAGTGCGTCACGGCGCTGCGGTACTACGCCGAGCACGGCCCCGCGATGCTCGAGCCCCGGCCCGCCGACGCCGGCGCCGTCGGCGCGGAGCGCGCGTTCGTCGTCCACCAGCCGATCGGCGTCGTGCTGGCGATCATGCCGTGGAACTTCCCCCTGTGGCAGGCGATGCGCTTCGCCGCCCCGGCGCTCATGGCCGGCAACGTGGGCCTGCTCAAGCACGCGAGCAACGTGCCGCAGACCGCGCTCTACATGGAGGAGCTGTTCCGCAAGGCCGGCTTCCCCGCCGACGTCTTCCAGACCCTGCTCATCGGCTCCTCGACCATCGAGCGCGTGCTGCGCGACGACCGCGTCGCCGCCGCCACGCTCACCGGCAGCGCGCCGGCCGGGCAGTCGGTGGCCGCGATCGCCGGCGACGTGCTCAAGAAGACCGTGCTCGAGCTCGGCGGCTCCGACCCCTTCATCGTCATGCCCTCGGCCGACCTCGACCGCGCCGCCGAGGTGGCGGTCACCGCGCGCTGCCAGAACAACGGCCAGAGCTGCATCGCCGCCAAGCGGTTCTTCGTGCACGCCGACGTCGCCGAGGAGTTCACCCGGCTGTTCGCCGAGAAGCTGTCCGCGCTCGTCGTCGGCGACCCCATGGACGAGGCCACGAAGGTGGGCCCGCTCGCCACCGAGTCCGGCCGCGAGGACGTCGAGCGCTACGTGCAGGACGCCGTCGACAAGGGCGCCACCGTCGTCGTCGGCGGCAAGCGCCCCGACCGGCCCGGCTGGTACTACGAGCCGACCCTGCTCACCGGCATCACGCCGGAGATGGACCTCTTCGACGAGGAGGTGTTCGGGCCGGTCGCCGCGTTGTGGACCGTGCAGGGCCTCGAGGAGGCGCTGGAGATCGCCAACGGCCACCCCTACGGCCTCGGCGCGAACCTGTGGAGCGAGGACGAGGACGAGCGCGCCACCTTCGTCCGCGACGTCGAGAGCGGCATGGCGTTCGTCAACGGGATGGTCACCAGCTACCCCGAGCTGCCCTTCGGCGGCGTCAAGCAGAGCGGCTACGGTCGCGAGCTCACCGAGCTCGGCATGTACGAGTTCATGAACGCCAAGACGGTGTGGGTCGGGCCGCGCAGCAGCGAGCAGTCGCGGGGGGACACGGCGACCGCGTCGGAGTGACCGTGCCGGAGTCGGCGGAGTCGGCAGGGACGGCGTGGCGGGCGCGCGGCGCGGGTAGCGGCAGCGGACGGCCGCCTCCTCAGCAGCGGGGAGGCCCGCGGCCGCTGCGACGGGTGCCCCCGGCACCCGGACGGGAGCACTCGTGACCTCGACGACGACGGACAACCACTTCCTGGCCCAGGCCGTGCACGACCTCGGCACCGCCCTGTGGTTCGGCGGCTCGGTGATGGGCATCGCCGGCGTGAACAAGTCCGGTCAACAGTTGACCACCGGCATCGACAAGGTGCGGGTGGCCAGCTCCGCCTGGGGCCGGTTCGCGCCCGCGCAGTGGGGCGGGATCGCCGCCACGCTCGTCACCGGCCTGCAGCTGACCAACTCGAACAAGGGGCGGCTGGCCCTGCAGGAGGGCTACGGCCGGGTCGGCACGGTCAAGGCGGCGCTCACCGTGGCCGGCGCGGGCGCCACCGCCTTCGCCGCCTACTCCGGCGCGAAGATCGGCAAGCTGGCCGAGCAGCAGGCGGGCGCGGACGGCGGCCTCGACGTCAAGGACGCCACCCTGCCCTCGTCCGGCACCCCGGCGGAGATCCGCACGTGGCAGGCGCGGCAGCGGTTCACCCAGGCCGCCGTCCCGCTGCTGGCCGGCGGTGTGATCGTCTGCAACGCCTGGCTGGTCCAGGCCTACCGGCCGGCGTCCACGGTCAAGGGCCTGCTCGGGAAGCTCCTGCCCTCCTGACGGCACGCGGCCGGGTCCCCGCCCCGGGGGCCCGGCCGGTCAGCCGCCGTCGAGGGGCTCGGCGCGCACGACGATCCGGCAGCCGTCGGGGGCCGGCTGCAGGCCGAGCGTGACGGCGGGGGAGACCTTCTCCGCGAGCCACAGCAGGAGCAGCCGGCGGTCGTCGGGCACCACCGACGGGCGCAGCGACGGGCAGGGAGCGCCGACGGCGACCTCGAAGCGCAGCGCCGCGCCGTCGCGGGCGACCCGCACCGGCACGGCGCCCGGCCGGCCGGTGAGCGCCGCGGCGGTGCCGACCGCCTCGTGCAGCACGAGCACCAGCTCGTCGCGCCGGCCGCCGGCCAGCCCGGCGGCGTCGAGCGCCTCCGCCCACCACGCCCGGTTGTCCGCGGCCGCCTCCGGGTCGAGGGCGCCCTCGGTCAGGGTGTCGCCGCATCGACCTCCCAGGTCCCCGCCGGGCGGCGGCTCCAGGTCCGGGTTGGGCAGGTCGGCGCCGTCGCACCAGAGCAGCGGGTGGGTCGCGCGGGCCATGGCGACGTCGGCGGGCGGCACCGCCGCGGTGTCGAACAGGCAGGTCAGCTCGACCGGCCGCCCGGCGACCGCGACCGTGGTGGCGATCTCGGCGGCCCGCCACCGCTCGACGTCGGGCAGCAGGTCGAAGGGCTGCTGGCAGAGCACCGCGACCCGCGCGGCGGAGGTGGACGCCAGGTGCCGGGTCCAGTCGGACACGAGGTCCTCCGGGGTGGCCTCGACGAGCCGTTCGCGGGACGCGAACACCACCGCGGTGCCCGGCAGCCGCCCGGTCAGCGCCCGCCGGAGGTGGTCGTCGACGTGCGCCACCACCGGGCACCCGGCGTCCAGCGCCCGCCGGGCGAGCGCGACGGCGAGCGCCGCGGCCTCCCCGGCCCCGGCGTGCAGGGCGCACCGGTGCACCGGTGACGCGGGTGCTCCGCTCACGGGGAGGGGGTGTCCGCGTCGGGCTCGGTCAGCACCACCGCGCGGCCGGGGTGCCGCGCGGCGACCAGGCCGACCAGCCGCGAGGTCAGCCGCGAGGCGCCGCGCAGGGTCAGCCCGGGCGGGCCGGCCGCCGCGGCGACCAGCGCGTCGGCCGCCCCGACGTCGAGGAAGCGCAGGTCCGTGACGTCCCAGGTGGCGGGCGCGCCGTCGTGCCGGAGGCTCGACCGCAGCACGGCCCGCAGCGCGTCGGCGTTACCGGAGTCGAGCTCGCCGGCCAGGTGCAGCACGCCGCCGTCGCGGGTCAGCCGGAAGACGCCGTCGTCGTACTCGGCGGTCGCGTCGACCTCGGCGTCGTGCATCGGCTCGAGCAGCTCGCGGTCGCCCGGCCCGAGCAGCCGGCGGAAGTAGGGGCACAGCACGGTCAGCGGCACCGGCGGGTCCAGCCCGGCCACGACGGCCTCGAACGGCGCGACACCCGGCCCGGTGAGCGCGCCGGAGACCCGGATGCCCGCCCAGCCCTCGGCGACCGCCCGCGCCACCTCGCCGGGCAGCCGCTGCGGGTCCGGGGGCACGACCCGCACCGCCGTCGTCGCCGAGGGCGCCCAGTCGTCGGCGACGACTCCGCCGCGGCGCAGCCGGGTCCACAGCCGCTGCTCGCGCGCGCCGAGGCCGGCGAGCAGGACGACCTCGCCGCGGCGCACGCCGTCGGCCACGAAGTCGCCCACCACCTGCGCGTGCGCCTCCTCGCTGTCGAGCACGACCCAGTCGTGCCGGCCTCCGCTCACGGCACCACCGTCCCCGGCGCGACCCCGGTCTCGGTCACGATCCGGGCCACCTCGCGGACCTTGCGGTGGGTGTCCTGCGACGCGCGCACGAGGATCCCGAAGGCGGTGTCGGCGGTGACCCGGTACCGCTCCATGAGCACGCCCTTGGCCTGCCCGATGACGTCGCGGCTCTCCAGGGCGACGGCCAGGTGCGCCGCCCGGCGGACCGAGTCGAGAGCGAGCGCTGCGTGCCCGGCGGCGACGGTGAGCGCGGCCCGGTCGGCGCAGGGGCCGCTGCCGGTGACGTAGACCGACAGGACACCGAGGACCCCGTGGCCGGCCTCCAGCGGCAGGCAGGTGGCTGTGCGCACCTCCAGCCCGGCGGCGGTCAGGGCGAGGGCCGGCCAGCGCAGGTCGCGGGGGAGGTCGGCGCTGCCGGAGGGCGTCCCGCCCAGGGCGGCGGCCAGCGGGCCCTCCCCGCTGGTCACCTGGGCGGCGTCGAGGGCCGTGGCCGGGCGCGCACCGGCCGGGGCGACGGGCCGGCGGCCGGGGCCGAGCAGGGTGACCGACGCCGACGCGGTGGGCGGCAGCAGCGTCACGAGGTCGTCGAGCACAGCGTGGACGGCGGCGTCGAGGTCCTCGGCGGCGTGCCAGCGCCGGGTGGCCGGCAGCAGCCAGGCGGTGAGGTCGGTGCGCGGGCGGGGGACGGTCGGGACGGTCGGGACGGGGACCATGGCGGCACCTCCGGCCGGGGCGGCCCCGGCGTCAGGGGAGGGGCGGCGCCCCCGGTTCGAGGCGCCGGGCTCTCGGTGCCGCCGATCGTGCCACCCTGCCGGGCGACACGCCCACGGGTGACCCGAGGGAGTGAGCCCGCGCACACCCGGCGCTCAAGTCCGGCCGACGACCTGCCGACCGCACGGGTGTGTCCGCCATCCCGAGAACGCAGGCCGAGCGCGAGGACGTGCTGGCCTCCCTGGTCCGGCTGCCCGACGCCGTGCTCGCCGCGATCGCCTCCGACGGCGTCCTCGCCCCGATGCCCGCCTCGGTCGGCGTCCCGCCCGGCCGCGTGATGTCCCCGCCGGCCGACCGCGCCACCATCCTCGACGCGATCGTCCCCTCCGAGGCCCTGCTGGTCATCGCCGCCTGGGAGCGGGCCCGCGCCAACGGCGTGGGCCTGGCCACCGTGCACGGCCGCCGGGAGCCCGAGGTGCCGCTGTCGCTGACCTTCGTCGACGTGCGCGAGAGCCACGGCGTGTTCGTCGGCGCCCTCGACGTGCTCTCCGCCGGGTCCGGCAGCGACGCCGCCGCGCCGCTCGCCGGGCTCGAGGTGTCCCGCCGGCCGCGCACCGCGACGGTGCGCAAGACCGCGCTCGCGGTGATCACCGAGATCGACGAGCGCACCACCCGGATGCTCGGCTGGGCCCCGGCGCAGATGGTCGGCCAGCGCTCCTCGGAGTTCGTCCACCCCGACGACCAGGAGCGCGCGATCGCCAACTGGCTGGAACTGCTCTCCCGCCAGGACGCGCAGCGGGTGCGGCTGCGGCACCGCCGGGCCGACGGCACGTGGGCGTGGCTGGAGCTGGAGAACCAGTACGTCCCGGCGGACGACCCCGCCGACGCCACCGTGGTCACGCAGATGAGCGACGTCTCCGACGAGATGGCCGCCCACGAGGCGCTGCGGCAGCAGGAGCGGCTGCTGCGCCGGCTCACCGAGTCGCTGCCCCAGGGCATCGTGCAGCTGACCGTCGACCGCGAGGTGGTGCACAGCAACTCCCGGCTGCCGGTCGTGCTGGGCCTGCCCGCAGTCCGCGGCTGGGACGACGTCGCCGCCGTCCTGGACGAGGCCGGGCTCGCGCTGCTCGACGCCGCGCTGACCCGCGCGCTGGCCGACGGCGAGGACGGCTCCCTGGAGCTCGCGGTCCGCACCCCCGCCGGCGAGGCACGGGTGTGCGCGGTGAACCTGGTCGCGCTCGGCGACCGCGAGGGCGCACCCGGCGCGCTCGTGTGCGTCTCCGACGTCACCGACAGCGCCCGGATGCGCGAGGAGCTGACCGCCAAGGCCACCTTCGACCCGCTCACCGGCTGCCACAACCGCGCCTCGACGATGGCCGTGCTCGAGGCCTCCCTGGCCGCGGACAGCACCGCGGTGGTGTTCGTCGACCTCGACGAGTTCAAGCCGGTCAACGACACCCTCGGGCACGACGCCGGCGACGAGCTGCTGGTCACCACGGCCACCCGGCTGGCCGGCGTGCTGCGCCGGGACGACATCGTCGGGCGCATCGGCGGCGACGAGTTCCTCGTGGTCAGCCGCGGCGTCGACGGGCCCGAGGCGGCGGCCGCGCTCGGCGCCCGCATCCGCGCCGCGCTCGCCGTCCCCGCCGAGATCACCGCGGGCACCGTGCCGCTGCGGGCCAGCCTCGGCATCGCCTGGGCGGGGCCGGGCACCGACGCCGCGGCACTGACCAAGCGGGCCGACCAGGCGATGTACGTGTCCAAGCAGGGCCGCCGCGGCGAGCCGGTGCTCTGGCGGGAGGAGCCGGTCGCGGCCTGAGGCGGCGGCTAGCGTCGCCCGGGTGACCGTGCGCGACGCGACCCCCGCCGACGCGGCCGCCTGCCGCGACGTCTACGCCCCCTACGTCACCGGCACCGCCGTCTCCTTCGAGACGCACCCGCCGACGGCGGAGGAGATGGCCCGCCGGATCGCCGCCGCCCAGGACCGGCACGCCTGGCTGGTCCTCGACGACGGCGACGCGGTCCGCGGCTACGCCTACGGCGGCCCGTTCATGGCCCGCGACGCCTACCGCTGGTCCTGCACGGTCAGCGTCTACCTGGAGCCCGGGCGGCGGCGCACCGGCGCCGGGCGGGCGCTGTACACCGCGCTGCTGGACCGGCTGGCCGCCCGCGGGTACCGGCGGGTGCTGGCCGGGGTGACGCTGCCCAACGGGGCGAGCCTCGGCCTGCACCGGGCGCTCGGGTTCACCGACGCCGGCCTCTACCGGCGGGTGGGCTGGAAGGACGGTGCCTGGCACGACGTCGCCTGGCTGCAGCGCGACCTCGGCTCCGGGCCGGCCGGTGACCCGCCGTCCGACGAGCCGACCTGAGCGCCCGCCCCTAGCCTCCCTGCCGTCGGACCGGACGGGGAGGGACCGTGCGCACGCTGCTGACCAACTTCAAGAACTTCGCCTTCTCGGGCAGCCTCGTGGACCTGGCCGTGGGCCTGGCGATCGGGGCGGCCTTCGCCACGGTGGTCGAGTCGCTGGTCGGCGACGTGATCCTGCCGCTCGTGGCGGCCGTCTTCGGCCAGCCGGACTTCACGGCCCTGAGCCTCACGGTCAACGGCGCGGAGATCCGCTACGGGTCGTTCCTCACCGCGCTGGTGTCGTTCCTGCTGCTGGCCCTGACGATCATGTTCCTGGTGCAGGCCATCCGGCGGGCGACCGGCCGGGAGACCGCCGGGGCCCAGGGCAACCGGGAGTGCGACCACTGCAAGAGCTTCATCCCGGTCGACGCGTCGGTGTGCATGTTCTGCACCCGCGACGTCGAGCCGGTCGTGCCCTGAGACCCGGACCGCTCAGCCCCGGTCGACGGCGAGGAACGGCGGCAGGTCGGCCGGGACCCCGCCGGTGCGCGCGAAGTGCGCCCACACCCGGCGCACCCCGCGGCCGGCGGCGACGACGTCGTCCCAGGCGAGGCCGGCCAGCAGCGGCGAGCGCTCCCAGGTCCTCCGGTGCGGGAAGAGCAGCGGCAGGTCGACGGCGTGCGCGCCGGTGAGCGCGCCCGCGCCGTAGGACAGCACGTAGGAGACGGCGCGGCCGCCCGCGGCCCGGTGGCGCCGCGCGAAGCGGACGGCGTCGCGGGCGTAGATGCGCCGGCTGAGCCCGCGCACGAGCGCCTCGACGGCCCGGCCGGTGACCGGCAGGCGGGCGAGCCGGGCGGCGGGTGGCAGCAGCGCCACGAACAGGGCCACCTCGCGGCTGTTGGTGCCGACGAGCAGGTCGACCTCCGGGGCCCGCTCCGCCCACGCGGCCGGGAGCGCGTCCTCGGCCGGCAGCGGCGGGGACCCGTACTGGGTGCCGAAGGGCATGGCGCCGGCCAGCCCGTACCGCCACGCCCGGGCCGCCACCCGTGCCTGCGCCCCGACGACGTCGGCCACCGGTGCGGCGGCGTCCACGGTCCGGGCCACGGCGGCCATGGCCGCGCTCATCCGGGCCCGGCCGCGGGAGAGGCCGAGCGGCGCGCTGGAGACCACGGCCCGCCGGAACAGCCCGCGGGCGCCGTCGGCGGCCATGAGGTGCGCGATCGCGTCGCCGCCCGCGGACTCGCCGAACAGCGTCACCGCGTCCGGGTCGCCGCCGAACGCCGCGACGTTCTCCCGCACCCAGCGCAGCGCGGCGACCAGGTCGAGCAGGCCGAGGTTCGCCGGCCGCCCGGTGTCGCCGTCCCCGGGGAACCCGAGGAAGCCGAGCAGCCCGAGCCGGTAGGTGACCGCCACGACGACGACCCGCTGCTCGCGGACGAGGACGGCCGGGTCGTAGGCGGGCGCGTCGCCGGCGCCGCTGACGTAGGAGCCGCCGTGCACCCACACCATCACCGGCAGCCGGTCGGCGGGGGAGGCGTCCTCGGGCACGGTCACCGACAGGCGCAGGCAGTCCTCGTCGGCGACCAGCTCGCCCATCGGGTCGGTGACCATCAGCTCGAGCTCCGGCGCCGGCGGCTGCGGGCAGGCCGGTGACCAGGCCGTCGCCTCGACGACGCCCGCGGCCGGCGGCTCGGGCACCGGCGGGCGGAACCGCTCCGCGCGGGCGTAGCGGATGCCGGTGGCCCGCACGACGCCGTCATCCCACCGGCCGATCACGGTGCCCGCGGGCGCGTCGAACCGGGGCGCGGGGCGGGTGGTCGTCACCGGCGGACGGTATCGGCGGCGGGACCGGCGCCCGGGCCGGGGGCTACCGTGCGCGCGTGACGAGACACGGTCAGGGGACGCTGCCCACCGGGCAGTACTGGCAGGGCTGGACGGTGCCCGACCCGGTCGGCGTCGTGGTGCTGGTGCACGGCGCGCACGAGCACGGGGGCCGCTACGCGCACGTCGCCGAGCGCCTCGGCGCCGCCGGCTACGCCTCCTACGCTCCCGACCACCCCGGCCACGGCCGCTCACCCGGCCGGCGCGGCGACATCCGGGGCCTGGACGCCGCCGTCGAGGGGGTGGGGCAGACCGTGCGGGCCGCCGCCGACCGGCACCCCGGCGTCCCGGTGTTCGTCTACGGCCACAGCCTCGGCGGCCTGGTGGCGCTGCAGTACCTGACCGGGCAGCCGCACGAGCGGGTCACCGGCGGCGTCGTCTCGGCGCCGGCCCTCGACACGAGCACGGCCACCGCGGTGCAGCGGGCGGTCGCCCCGCTGCTGTCCCGGCTGGCCCCGGGCCTGGGCGTGCTGACCCTCGACGCCGAGACCGTCAGCCGCGACCCCGAGGTCGTGGCCGCCTACCGGGCCGACCCGCTCAACCACACCGGGAAGATGGTCGCCCGCACGGGCTCGGCGATCATGCTCGGCGCGGCGGGGATGCCGGAGCGGCTGCGCGGGCTGCGGCTGCCGCTGCTGGTCGTCCACGGCGGCGACGACCGGCTGATGCCGCCGTCGGCCAGCGAGGTGGTGCGCGAGCACGCCGGCTCGCCCGACCTCACCGTGCGCGTCTACGACGGGCTGTACCACGAGCCGCACAACGAGCCGGAGAAGGACGAGGTCCTCGCCGACGTCGTCGCCTGGCTCGACGCCCACCGCGAGCCCGCGCCGTGACGGCCACCCGGGGCGGCACGTCCGCCCGGCGGACGGGACACCGCGGTGCCTGACGGCCCGGGTGACGTCCTGCGGCTGCTCCGGGCGTTCCTCGCCGACCCCCGGGGCGTCGGCGCGGTCCTGCCGACGTCGCGGACGGCGGTGCGGGCGATGCTCGACCTCGCCGACCTGCCCGCCGCGGACCTGGTGGTCGAGCTCGGCGCCGGGACGGGCGTGGCCACCCGGGAGATCCTCGCCCGGCTCGGTCCCGGTGCGCGTCTGGTCGCCGTCGAGATCGACCCCGCCCTCGCCCGCCGGCTGACCGAACGGTTCTCCGACCCGCGGCTCCGTGTCGTCCACGGCTCCGCGGAGTCCCTCGGCGCGCACCTGGACGGCGAGCCTGCCGACGTCGTCGTGTCCATGCTCCCGTTCACCTCGCTCGAGGCCGGCCTGCGTCGCCGGCTCCTCGACGAGCTCCCGCGGGCCCTGCGGCCGGGCGGGGCGGCGCTGGTCATCCAGTACTCACCCCTGGTCCTGGGCGAGCTGCGCCACCGCTTCGGTGCCGTGCGCACCCGGATCAGCCCGTGGAACGTGCCGCCCGCGTTCCTCTTCGCCTGCACCCGCCCGGGCGGGTGAGCGGCCGGACCGCCGTCGTCACCGGCGCCTCCAGCGGCATCGGGGCGGCGGCGGCCCGGCTGCTGGCCGCCGACGGGTGGCGGGTGGTCGTCGTCGGCCGCGACCCCGCGCGCACGCGGGCGGTCGCCGCGGAGGTCGGCGGGGAGCCGGAGGTGGCCGACTTCGCCCGCCTCGACGACGTCCGCGCGCTCGCCTCGAGGCTGCGCGACCGGCACCCGCGCATCGACGTGCTGGCCAACAACGCCGGCGGGGTGTTCGGCCGCCCGCGCACCACCGCCGACGGCTCCGAGACGACGCTGCAGGTCAACCACCTCGCGCCGTTCCTGCTCACCGCGCTCCTGCGGGAGTCGCTGGTGGCCGGGCGGGCCACCGTCGTCGCCACCTCCAGCGCCGCGGCCCGGATGTACGGCGTCCTCGACCTCGCCGACCTCGACAACGCCCGCCGCTACTCCGCGGACAAGGCGTACGGCGACAGCAAGCTGGCCCAGATCCTCACCACCCGGGAGCTGCAGCGGCGACTCGGCCCGGCCGGCGTCTCCGCCGTCGCCTTCCACCCCGGGGTGCTCGCCACCCGGCTCACCCGCGGCTCGACCAGCCGGATGCGGGTGGCCTACCGGACGCCGCTGCGCTGGCTGGTCATGGGCCGGCCCTCGGCCGGGGGTGCGGAGCTCGCCCGGATCGCCACCGGCACGCCCGGCGCCGACTGGGAGCCGGGGGAGTACCACGAGCGCGGCGTCGCGGTGCGGGACAGCCCGCAGGCCTTCGACGACGACCTCGCCGTCGCGCTGTGGGAGGCCAGCGCCGACCGGGTGGGCCTGGCGGGGCCGGAGCGGTTCTGACCCTCAGGCGGGCCGGGAGGGCAGCAGGTGCTCCTGGTGGTCGAGCTCGCGCTCCAGGGTGCGCAGCCCCTCGTCGGGCAGCCGGCCGGCGTCGCGCCAGCGCAGCAGCTCCTCCCGCTCGGCGTCGATGACCGCCCGGCGCACCCGCAGCGCCGCCTCGTACTGCGGTGACATCGGGATCTCGCCCTCGGCGTCGGTGAGCACCTCGAGCCGCCGCTCGTAGCGGTCGCGCCGGGTGCGCAGCGCGGCGCGGATGGTCTCGATCGCGGCGTCGTCGACGTGGTCGTGCTGCTCGGCCTGCATCTCGTCGAGCCGGGTCAGCCCCGCGTCGACCGCGGCCACCCGCGCCTGGTTGCGCAGCCGGGCGGCGTCGGCGGCGTCGGCCCGCAGCCCCAGCCGGCGAACGAGCGGGGCGAAGGTGGCGCCCTGCCCCACGAGGGTGACCAGCACGGCCAGGAAGGCGCAGAACAGCAGCAGGTCGCGGTCGGGGAACGGGGCGCCGGCGTCGGTGGTGACCGGGATGGTGAAGACGGCGGCCAGGCTGATGACGCCGCGGGTGCCCGCCCAGCTCAGCACGGTGATCTCCCGGCCGGACAGCCGGGGAGCGACCGGCGAGCGGCCGCCGGGCGGGCTGGTCTCGGCCACGACCGGCGAGCCGCCCAGGCGCATGTGCAGCGCCTGCGGGGCGTGCTCGGTGAGCCACAGCCACAGCGGCCGGACCAGCAGCACCGCCCCGACGGTGATGAGCGAGGCGACGACGACGGTGGACGGCGCGTACTGGCCGAGCCCGCGGATGACGGCGGGCAGCTGCTGGCCGATGAGCAGGAAGACGACGCCCTCGAGCAGGAAGTCCACGAGCTTCCACACCGCGTCGGTCTGCAGCCGGGTGGCGCCGGACTGCCAGTAGGGCGCGTTGTGCGCGATGACCAGCCCGGCGACGACGACGGCGAGCACGCCGGACACGTGCACCGTCTCGGCGAGCAGGTAGGCGACGAACGGGGTGGCCAGCGAGACCGCGTTGGACGACAGCGGGTCGCGGCGCAACCGCCGCAGCGGCCGCACCCCGTAGGCGACGACGAGGCCCGCGGCCACCCCGCCCGCGGCCGACAGGGCGAACTGGCCCAGCGCCGACCAGGTGGAGAACCCGTCGCCCACGGCGGCCGCGACCGCGACGCTCAGCAGGGTCAGCGCGGTGGCGTCGTTGAGCAGGCCCTCGCCCTGGATGAGGGTCACCAGCCGCGGCGGCAGCCCCACCCGCCGGCCGACGGCGAGCGCGGCCACCGGGTCGGGCGGCGCGACGGCGGCGCCGAGCGCGATCCCGGCCGCCAGCGTGGCGCCGGGCACCCACAGCGCGAAGCCGACCCCGATCACCAGCGCGGTGACCACCACGAGCAGCACCGAGAGCCCCACGACCGTGCGCATGTTCGCCCGGATCGCGATGAGCGAGGAGTCCAGCGCGGCGCTGTAGAGCAGCGGCGGCAGCAGGACGGTGAGCACGATCTCGGGGTCGAGCTCGAGGTTGGGCCCGGGCAGCAGCGCGTAGACCAGCCCGGTGACGGTCAGCAGCGCGGCGGCGGGCAGGCCGGTCCGCCCGGCCAGCCACCGGGCCGCGACGATGACCGCCACCGCGGCGAGGACGAGCAGCAGGACGGTCTCGGCGTGCACCGAGTCATCCTCGCGGACCGGGCCGTACCGGTGCCGTCCGACGCCCCGGCGTCCCTCCGCCCCGTCGTCGCCACCCGCGCGCGAGCAAGGCGACGACGGGGTGGCCTTCGTAGCGCTACCGGCCCGCCCGGGCCTCCGTGGCGCTGCGGGCCCGTCAGGCGGCGACGGACTCCATCGCCTCGGCGGCCAGGGTGACCGAGCGCAGCCGGCCCTCGCTCGTGGGCGCCTGGTGGGCGGTGATCAGCTCGTCGGCGTCGGCCAGCCGCGCGAAGGCGGTCAGCTGCTCGCGCACCTCGTCGGGCGTGCCGGCCGCGGTGTGGGTGAGCATCGAGTCCACGTGCCGGCCGGCGCCGGAGGACAGCAGCAGGTCGGCGGCGTCGTCGTCGAGGTCCCGTCCCTGGCCGAACAGGCCGACGGCGAGGCGGCGGCGGGTGGCGGCGAGCATCTCGCGCGCCTCCTCGGTGCTGTCGGCGGCGAGCACGTTGACCCCGGCGATGACGTACGGGGCGTCGAGCTGCTCCGAGGGCCGGAAGTCGCGCCGGTACGCGGCGACGGCGGGCTCGAGCATCTGCGGCGCGAAGTGCGAGGCGAAGGCGTAGGGCAGGCCGAGCGCGGCGGCGAGGCCCGCGCCGAACATCGACGAGCCGAGCACGTACAGCGGGACGTCGGTGCCGCGGCCGGGGACCGCCTGCACGCCGGGCACCCGGGAGTCGCCGGTCAGGTAGCCCTGCAGCTCGAGCACGTCCTGCGGGAACCGGTCGGCGGAGGCCGGGTCGCGGCGCAGCGCGTACATCGTGTTCTGGTCCGAGCCGGGCGCGCGGCCCAGGCCCAGGTCGATCCGGCCCGGGTGCACCGAGGCCAGCGTGCCGAACTGCTCGGCGATGGTGAGCGGCGAGTGGTTGGGCAGCATGACGCCGCCGGCGCCGAGGCGAATGGTGCTGGTGTGGGCGGCGACGTGCGCGATGAGCACGCTGGTGGCCGACGAGGCGATGGTCGGCATGTTGTGGTGCTCGGCGTACCAGACCCGGCGGTAGCCGGCCTGCTCCGCGCGCTGTGCCAGGGCCACGCTCGCGGCGATGCTGTCCCCGACGGACTCCCCGCGGGCGACGGGGGCGAGGTCGAGCACGGACAGCGGGATGCGCACGGGGTTCCTCCAGGACTGACGACGTCTTCTCCGGGTGGCCAACGCGGCGGGGACCCCGCTGCTTCCGTCCCTTGGCGGGACGCAAGTCACCGGCAACCGGCCGGGGGGACCGTGTCCGGCGTGAGCGCGATGGCACCCCTGCCGTTCCCCGTCACGCCGCGCCGGCCCGGCGACCCCGAGGCCGACGTGGCGCGCCTGGCGCTGGCGCACCGGGCGCTGTGCGACGGCGTCCGGCTCCTCGCGGGCGCCGCCGTCCTCGCGGAGCAGGAGCCGCTCCCGCCGCCGCGCCGCCGCGCGCTCGCCGCCGTCGGCCGGGTGGTGCTGGGCGAGGTGCGGGCGCACACCGAGCGCGAGGACGCCGTCCTCTGGCCGGTCCTCGCCGCCTGCGCCGGCGCGCACGCCGCCGACCTCGAGCCGCTCGTGGACGACCACGCGGTGCTGCGGGAGCTGCTCGACCGGGCGGAGGCGGCGCTCGCGGCGTCGGCCGGGGGCGGGTCCGGGCCGCCGGCCGCCGTCCTCGGGGGGCTGGCCGGCGCGCTCGAGGAGCACGTCGCCGAGGAGGAGCGGGAGGTGTTCCCGCTGCTGCGCCGCTGCGTGTCGGCGCGCGACCTGGCCCGCTACGAGGCGGTCTGCGTGCGCGGCCCGGGCCTGCGGCACGCGGCCGCCGTCCTGCCGTGGCTGGCCGGCGCCTGCCGGGACGACGCCGAGCGGGCCGGCCTGCGCGCCGTCACCCCGCTGCCGCTGCGGCTGCTGGGCCGGCTGACCGGCCCCGGCTGGCGCCGCCGCACCGCCCTCCTGGGCGCCCCCGAGGGCCATTAGCGCTACGAACGCCCCACACTCGCGAGACGGCGCCTCCCGCGCGGGGACGGCGGTCCCGGTCCGGGCGCGCCTACTCCAGGGCGGCGCGGGCGGCGGCGATCCAGCCCGGGTGGCCGGTGCGCCCGGCCACCGCGACGGCGACCGCGCGGTGCCGCTCGGCGGTCTCCCGGTCACCGCGGGCGGCGGCCAGGCGGGCGAGCAGCGTGGCGGTGGGGCCGAGCGCCAGCAGCGCCGTCTCCACGCCGCACACGGTGTCCCGGTGGGGCGCGAGCTCGGCCTCGGCCTCGGCCATGCGCTCCGCGTCGCCCAGGGCCAGGCCGACCTCCCCGCGCACGAAGGCGAAGAAGGGCGTGAACAGGTCGCGGGTCGTGCGCTCCCGGCGCGGGCAGGAGGCCCGTGCCTCGTCCACCCGGCCGGCCAGGACCAGGGTCAGGGCCCAGGTCTCGCCCGCGATCTCGGGGGAGACCGGCACGAGGGCGGCGAACTCCTCGGGGCTGACCGGCCGCGCCTCCGGGGACCCCAGCTGCAGGCACAGCTGGGTGTTGAGCCGCAGCGCGCGGGCGACCGCGGGGTAGTAGCCGGCCGCGAGGAGGGCCTGCTCGGCCGCGTCGTACACCGCCTCCGCCTCGGCGACCCGGCCGGCGACGGCGGCGCGCATGCCGGCGTAGCAGCGCGCGATGCCGTGCAGCAGGAGCAGCCCGTGGCCGGCGGCCAGCCGCTCGGCCTCCGCGGCGTGCCCGTCGGCCGCGTCGAGGTCGAGGACCGCGCAGGTGTCCTGCAGCAGCATGAGCCGGGCGACGGCGGCGAACACGCCCCAGCCCTCGCCCTGCGCCAGCTCCAGCAGCTCGGTGCCCAGCGCGAGCGCCTCGGTGCGGTCGACGTCGCGCATGGCGTGGAAGTGCCGCGCGGCCAGCGCGTGCGCCAGCGCGTGCGGGTCACCGCTGAGCCGGGCCTCGGCCACCGCGTCCGCCGACGCCGTCACCGCCCGCTCGTCGTGCCGCTCCTCCAGCTCGGTGGCCAGCAGGGCGAGGAGCCGCGACCGCTGCGCGTCCCCGCGCGGCAGCCCCGCGACGGCGCGCTCGGTCCGCGCGACGAAGCGGTCGTCGACGGGGTCGACCCAGGCGTTCCAGAAGGTCGGCACGTCCGAGGACAGCAGCACGCCGGCGGTGAGCGCCGGCGGGGCGTCCTCGGGCAGCACCTCCAGGGCGCGGGCGCGCAGGGCGCGCGCCTCACCCACGGCGCCGGCCAGCGCGGACGCGTGGGCCTGGGCGCCCAGCAGCCAGGCCAGCTCGGCCGGGTCGTCGGGATGTGCGGTGCGCAGGGCCTCGGCCGCCCGGCCCCACATGACCGCCGCGTCGGCGTAGGCGAACCGCCGCTGGGCGAGCTCGGCCGCCGCGCGCGCCCAGCGGGCCGCCGAGGCCGCGGCCCCCGGCCCCGCCGCGGCGGCGTGGTGGGCCAGGGCGGTGACGTCGTCGGGGCGGAGCCGTTCCAGGACGGCGGTCACGCGGCCGTGCAGCCGGGTGCGGCGCAGCGAGGACAGGTCCTCGTACAGGGTGTCGCGCACCAGGGCGTGCACGAACCGCAGCCGGCCGGGCCCGGGCTCGACCAGCAGCCCGCTGACCAGGGCCGCCTCCAGCGCCTCCACCAGCGCGTCGTCGTCGGTCCCGCCGGGGAGGCTCCCCGGTCCCTCGGCCGGCGCCGCGGCCGCCAGCAGCACCTCGGCGTCGACGTCCCGGCCGACGACGGCGGCCAGCCGCAGCAGCGTGCCGGTGCGGGCGGGCAGCGCGGCCAGCCGGTGGCGGACGACGTCGCGCACGGTGCCCGGCACGGCGTCGACGTCGGCGCCGGAGTCGACCAGCCGGAGCAGCTCGCGCACGTAGAAGGGGTTGCCGTCCGCTCGGGCGGCGATGGCAGCGCGGGTGCGGCCGTCGACGGGGGTGAGCGCCCAGTCGCCGACCAGCTCGTCGACGGCGGCGGCGTCCAGCCCGCGCAGCGCCAGGCGGGTGGGCGAGCGGCGGGCCAGCGCGGCCAGGACGTCGGCCAGCCCGGCGCTCTCCTCCGGCCGGTAGCCCGCCACGACCAGCACCGGGGACCCGGCGAGCGCCGGCAGCAGGTCCAGCAGCAGGGCGGTGGTCTCGCGGTCGGCGCGGTGCAGGTCGTCGACGGTGACGACCAGCGGCGCGCGCGACGCCACCCGGGCCAGCCAGGCCGCGACGGCGCGGTGCAGCCGGAAGCGGCTGCCCAGCGGGTCGCCCGCACCGGACGGGGCGTCGTCGGTGAGGAGCGTGGCCAGGGCCGCGGGGTCGGCCGGCGGCGAGGCGGCGGCCAGCGCGCGCAGCGCCGCCGTCCACGGCCAGCCGGGCGGGGCGCCGTCGGTCTCCGGGCAGGAGACGGCCAGGGTCGTCCAGCCGTGGCCGGCGAGTTCCGCGCGCAGGTGGTCCAGCACGGTCGTCTTGCCGCTGCCCGCCTCGCCGGCCAGGAGCACCACCTCGACCCGGCCCGCGGCGGCCCGCCGGGCGGCGGCCTGCAGCGCGCGGAGCTCGGCCTCCCGGCCGACCGGCCGGGGCACGTGGGGGGCGGGGGAGGCGGCGGCCGCCGGGGACGGACCGGGGGCCGGGGCGGGGAACGGCGCCGGGGTGCCGACGGCCGGCGCGGGGGCGCGCACCGGCAGCAGCGACGGCGCCTGCGCCAGCACCGCCTCCTCCAGGGCCCGCAGCTCGGGGCCGGGGTCGACGCCGAGCTCCTCGGACAGGCGGGCGCGCACCTCGCGCAGCGCGGCCAGCGCCTCGCCCTGCCGGCCGGCGCGGTAGAGGCCGAGCGCGAGCAGCCGCCAGCCCTCCTCGCGCAGCGGGTGCTCGGCGACGTGCGCGCGCAGCAGCGGCAGGGGGTCGCGGCCGGACGGGTCCTCGAGGGCCACGGCGGCGCGGCGCTCGACGGCGGTCAGCCGCAGCTCGTCGAGCCGGGTGGCCTCGGGCGCGGCCCACGGCTCGTCGGCGTACTCGGCGTAGGCGGGCCCGCGCCACAGGTCGATGGCGGCGCTGTAGGAGCGGCGGGCCGCGGCCGGGTCGGTGGCGGCCAGCCGGTCGCCCTCGTCGATGAGCCGGCCGGCCAGCCGCGCGTCGACGGCCTCCGCGGCCGGGCGCAGCGCGTACCCGGGCGGGACGGTGACCAGCAGCTTCGCCGGCGTCCGCGGGGCACGGCCGGGCTCGAGCACCCGGCGCAGGTGGCTGACGTGCGCCTGGAGCGTGCCGAGCGCGTCGGCGGGGGAGGCACCCCGCCACAGGTCACCGACGAGCACCTCGGCGGGCACCACGTGGCCGCCGGCGACGAGCAGGCGGGCGATCACGGAGCGCTGCCGGCGGCCGCCCAGGTCGAGCAGCGTGCCGTCGCGGACGGCGGACACCTCGCCCAGCACGCGGAACGTGACAGTTCCGGCACCCGCGTCGTCCATGGCGGCGAGAGCATAGGACGGCGGGGTGCCGCCGGTCAGCCCGCTGCGACGAGGTCCACACCGGCGGGTCACGGGCCGGTCACGTGGTGCGCCGTGCGGCTCACGCGTCGCCGCCGGACAGGTCGGGTCCGGGGCCGCGCGGCGCGGCAGCGGCCCCGGACCCGGGCTCAGGCGCTCTTCGGGCGGCGGGGGCGGGCCGGTGCCTTCGGTGCCGTGGCGACCGGCGCGTCGTCGCCGGCGACCCCGAGGCGCCGCTCGAAGCCGGGTGGCACGACGACGTCGTCGCGGGACAGGTCGGCGGCGGACTCGCGGGCGAGGCCCGTGAGGGCCGAGCCGAGGCCGTCGCGGAGCAGGTCGAGCACGTTCTCGACGCCGGCCTGCCCGTTGGCCGCGAGGCCCCAGAGATAGGCGCGGCCGATCATCACGGCCTTGGCGCCGAGTGCGAGGGACTTGGCGACGTCGGAGCCGCGGCGGATGCCACCGTCGAGGAGCACCTCGACCTGGTCGCCGACGGCCTCGGCGATGGCCGGGAGAGCGCGGATGGAGGCCGGGGTGCCGTCGAGGTTGTTGCCGCCGTGGTTGGACACCGAGATCGCGGTGACGCCGGCGTCGACGGCGCGCTTCGCGTCGTCGACCCGCATGACGCCCTTGAGCATGAACGGCCGGTCGGCACCCCACAGCTCGCGCAGCCAGGCGACGTCCTCCCACGTGGGCATGGGCGACTGCATCCACGCGCCGTAGGCGCCGAAGAAGGTCGGCGGGGTCTCCGACGGGTCACCCACCATGTTGGGCACCGTCAGGTCGGGCAGCTTCATGGTGCGGGCGAACTGCAGCAGCCAGCGCGGCCGGAGCGCCACCTGCGGGGCGTAGCGGCGCACGGCCTCGAGGTCGATCTTCTCGGGGATGAAGGGCGAGCCCCAGTCGCGGCCGTAGGCGAAGGACCAGTCGAGGGTGGCGATGAGTCCGGCGGCACCGGCGCGGCGGGCCCGCTCGACCTTGGCGGCCATGGTGTCGCGGTCGCCGACCCAGTAGAGCTGGAAGAAGGTCTTCGGGTTGGCGGCGATGACCTCCTCCATCGGCTTGCTGGCCATCGACGACAGGCCCATCGCCACGCCGCGGGCGGCGGCGGCGCGGGCGACGGCGACCTCGCCGTCGGGGTGCACGGCCTGCACGCCGGTGGGGCTGATGAGCACCGGCATGGAGACCTCCTGGCCCATGACGGTGGTGGCCATCTGCCGGGCGTTGGCGAGGCCCGCGGTGTGCGGCGCGAAGCCGAGCTCGTCGAAGGCCCGCAGGTTGTCGTCGACGGTCAGGCCCTTCTCCGAGCCCGCGACCAGGGCGCCGTAGACGCCCTTGGGCAGCCTGCGCTCCGCCCGGCGCTGGGCCTCGGCCACGGTCTCGAACCACGCGTTCGCCACTGTCGTCTCCGTCCGCTCGGCCCCTGACCCTCCGCCGGTGGCACTGAGTGCCACCCTAGCGCCGGAGATGTCGCGCAGGCCACACCCGCAGACGACGCGACCCCCCGGCCGGAGGGGCCGAGGGGTCGTGGGGGGCGCGGCCGGCCGGAACCGGCAGTGCTCAGTGGCGGGGGCTCAGCGGCGCGCGGCCAGCGCGGCGATCTCGTGCGCCGACTCCAGCGTCGGGGCGGCGGCGAGGGCGCGGGCGATCTCGCGCTCGTCACGGCGACGGGCGCGGGTGGCGCGGGCGGAGTCCAGGGCGGAGCGCAGGCGGGTCATGGCGGGTCCTCCTCGTGCGACGGTCGACGGCGACGGTCGCTCCCGGCCGTTGCCGGCGGGCCCCGCGGTGTCGTCCCGGTCACAGGGAACCGGCTTCGACCTGCTGGGTCTGCAAATCCAACTGTCCTCCTCGACAGCCCTCCGCGCCAGTCCCCGGGACGTGATCCGCGCGTCACCCGGCCCGGTGGGACGGCGGTCACACCCCGGCGCTAGCGTCGGCCGCGCCGCACCGTCCGCGACCCGGGAGGCCGTCCTGCCCAGCACCGTCGTCCCCGGCGGCGTCAGCACGCCGCAGCTGTCCGCGCACCTCGCCGTCCCGCCGGTGGGGGAGGGGCCCTGGCCGGGCGTGGTGGTCGTGCACGAGGTCTTCGGGCTCACCGACGACGTCCGCCAGCACGCCGACCGGCTCGCCGCCGCGGGCTACCTCGCGGTCGCCCCCGACCTGTTCAGCGCCGGCGGGAAGCGCCGCTGCCTGCGCTCCACCTTCCGCGCGCTCAACCGGGGCGAGGGGCCCGCGTTCGGCGACCTCGAGGCCGCCCGCCGGTTCCTCGCCGACCGCGACGACTGCACCGGCCGGATCGGCGTCCTCGGGTTCTGCATGGGCGGCGGGTTCGCGCTCATGGGCGCCACCCGCGGCTTCGACGTCGCCGCGCCGAACTACGGCTTCCTGCCGAAGGACGCGGAGCGGGTGCTGGCCGGCGCCTGTCCGGTCGTGGCCAGCTACGGCCGGCGCGACGTCGCGCTCCGGGGCGCCGCCGCGCGACTCGAGCGCATCCTCACCGACCTGTCGGTCGAGCACGACGTGGAGGAGTACCCGGCCGCCGGGCACTCGTTCCTCAACCACCACAACGCCGGGCCGTTCACCGCGCTCGAGAAGGTGGCGGGCCTGGACTACCACCACCCCTCGGCCGAGGACGCCTGGGGACGCATCCTGCGCTTCTTCGACCGGCACCTGCGGAGCGCGGCGTGACCGGGCCCCTCGCCGGCCTGCGCGTCGTCGAGCTCGGCGGCATCGGCCCCGGCCCGCACGCGGCGATGGTGCTCGCCGACCTCGGCGCCGACGTCGTCCGGGTGGAACGGCCCTCCGGCGGGCTGCGGATGTCCGAGGGCGGCCGCGACGTCGTGATGCGCGGGCGGCGCCCGGTCGCCGCCGACGTCAAGACCGACGAGGGCCGCGAGCTCGTGCTCTCCCTCGCCGAGCACGCCGACGTGCTGGTCGACGTCTTCCGCCCCGGCGTCGCCGAGCGGCTCGGCCTCGGTCCCGGCGCCTGCCACGAGCGCAACCCCGGGCTGGTGTACGCACGGATGACGGGCTGGGGCCAGGACGGGCCGTGGGCGCAGCGGGCCGGGCACGACGTCAACTACCTCTCGCTCACCGGCACGCTCGCCGCGCTGGGCCACCCCGGCGAGACGCCGCGGGCGCCGCTGAACCTGGTGGCCGACTACGCCGGCGGGTCGATGCTGCTGCTCGTCGGCATCCTGTCGGCGCTGCACGAGCGGACCGTCTCCGGCCGCGGGCAGGTGGTCGACGCCGCGATGGTCGACGGCGTCGCGCTGGTCAGCCAGCTCATGTGGTCGATGCGCGGCACGGGCGTGTGGTCCGACCGGCCGGGCACCAACCTGCTCGACGGCGGCGCGCCCTTCTACGACGTCTACCCCTGCGCCGACGGCCGCTTCGTCGCCGTCGGGGCGCTGGAGCCGCAGTTCTACGCCCAGCTGCTGGAGGGCCTGGGCCTCGCCGACGCCGGCCTCCCGCCGCAGATGGACCCCCGCGGCTGGCCACGGCTGCGCGAGGAGTTCACCCGCGCCTTCGCCGCCCGGCCGCGCGAGCACTGGGAGCGGGTGTTCGAGGGCACCGACGCCTGCGTCACCCCGGTGCTCGAGCCGCGGGAGGCGCCGGCGCACCCGCACCTGGCCGCCCGCGGCACGTTCACCGAGGTCGGCGGGGTGGTGCAGGCCGCGCCCGCGCCCCGGTTCTCGCGCACGCCGCCCGGACCCGCCGCGCCGGTGGCCGACGGGCCCGCCGACGCCGCCGCCGTCGTGGCGGAGTGGTCGCGGCCCCGCTGAGCGGGCCGCACGAGCCCGCGGTCCGCCGCGGAGGAGGGGGCACGCCCGTGTCCGAACCGGTCCTGGTCGAGCGCCGCGGCGCCGTGCAGGTCATCACGATCAACCGGCCCGAGGCGAAGAACGCCCTCGACGCCGCCGTGGCGCGGGGCGTGGCCGCCGCCGTCGACGAGCTCGACGCCTCCGACGAGCTGCGGGCCGGCGTGCTCACCGGCGCGGGCGGCACCTTCTCCGCCGGCATGGACCTCAAGGCGTTCCTCCGCGGCGAGCGGCCCGCCATCGAGGGCCGCGGACTGTGCGGTATCACCCAGACCCCGCCGCGCAAGCCGCTGCTGGCCGCCGTCGAGGGCTGGGCGCTGGCCGGCGGGTTCGAGCTGGTGCTGGCCTGCGACCTCGTCGTCGCCGGGCGGGGCGCGCGCTTCGGCGTGCCCGAGGTGAGCCGCTCGCTGGTGGCCGCCGCCGGCGCCGCGCTGTTCCTGCCCCGCCGGATCCCGCAGGCCGTGGCCATGGAGATGCTGCTGACCGGGCAGCCGGTCGACGCCGAGCGGGCCGCCGCCGTGGGGCTGGTCAACCGGGTCGTCGACGACGGCGGCGCGCTGGAGGCCGCCGTCGAGCTGGCCGGCGTCATCGCCGCCAACGGCCCGCTCGCGGTCGCGGCGACCAAGCAGATCGCCCGCTCGACCGCCGACTGGACCGCCGAGGAGGGCTGGGCCCGGCAGCAGGAGCTCATCGAGCCGGTGTTCGCCTCCGAGGACGCCCGCGAGGGCGCGACCGCCTTCGCCGAGCGCCGCGCCCCGGTCTGGCGCGGTCGCTAGCCCGCCGGCGGCGGGCCCGTCGTCGCCCGGACGACGAGTTCGGTGGGCAGCGTGAGCCGGGGCGGCGCCGGGCGGCCGGCGATCGCGGCGAGCAGCGCGGCGGCCGCCGCCCGGCCCTTCTCGCGGACCGGCTGGCGCACGGTGGTCAGGCCGAGGGCGGCGGCCGGTGCGGCGTCGTCGAAGCCGGCCACCGACAGGTCCTCCGGCACCCGCAGCCCCCGGCGCGCGGCGACGGCGAGCGCGCCCTCGGCCAGCCGGTCGCTCAGGCACAGCAGCGCCGTCGGCGCGGGGGAGAGGTCCAGCACCGCCTCCGCGCCGGCGGCCCCGACGTCGGGCGTGCTGTCCTCGCCGTGCCACACCGGCACCGCCGACCAGTCCAGCCCGGCCCGCTCGACGGCGTCGCGGTAGCCGGCAAGCCGGTCACGGGTGACGGCGTAGGTGGCCGCCTCCTGCACCCCGGCGCCGGCCAGGCCGCGCTCGATCGGCTCGGCGTGCATGCCGAAGGAGACGACGGCGAGCCGCCGGTGGCCGAGGGCGAGCAGGTGCTCCGCGACGGCGGCCGCGGCGGCCCGGTCGTCGACGCCCACCCACGGCGTCCCGGGCGCCCCCAGCTCGGCCAGCCGGGCGGGTCGCGGCTGGTCGACGACGGCCAGCGGCAGCCCGCGCGCGGCGGCCGCGGCGAGCAGCGGGTCGTCGTCGCCGAGGGAGCAGACCACGAGCCCGTCGACGACGGCGCCGTGCACGGCGGCCAGCCGGCGACGCGCGTCGGTGGACCCCGGGACCAGCAGCAGTCCCGCCCCGGCCGGCTCGGCCACCGCGGACGCGCCGGCCAGCAGGGCGACCGCCACCGGGTCGTCGAAGGCGTAGGACAGGCCGTTGTCGTAGGCGACGCCGATCGCGCCGACCCGTCCGCGGCGCAGCCCGGCCGCCAGCGGGTTCGGGCCGGGATAGCCGAGCCGCTGCGCGGCGGCCAGCACCCGCTCGCGCAGCTGCGGCGAGAGCTGGTCGGGCCGGGAGAAGGCGTTGGACACCGTCTTCGCCGACACCCCGAGCTCCGCGGCGACGTCGCGCAGCGTCCTCGGGCGGTCGGCGGGCACGACCCCATCCTGCGTGCTTCATCGATGAAGAAGACGGGTAGGGGCCGCGGCATGACCCCGGGAGCCGGCCCTCCGCGGGCCGCGCGCGGCGCGGTGGCGGTGCTGTGCGCGGTCCAGTTCACCGACGTCCTCGGCACCACGCTGGTGGTCGCCGCGCTGCCGGCGGTGCTCGCCGACCTGGGCGCCCCGCCGTCGGCGGCCGCGCCGGTGGTGACCGTCTACTCCGTCCTCTTCGGCGCGCTGCTCGTCCTCGGCGCCCGCCTCGGCGACCGGTACGGCGCCGTGCGCGTGCTGCGGGCCGGGCTGGTGCTGTTCGGGCTGGCCTCGCTGGCGGCGGCGACCGCCCCGTCGGCCGGGGTGCTGGTCGCCGCCCGCGGCGTCCTCGGCGCCGCGGCCGCGCTGTCGGTGCCGCCGGCGCTGCGGCTGCTCACCGCCGCCGCCCCGGACGGGGAGCCGCGCCGCCGGGCCCTGGCCGCCTGGAGCGCGGCGGGTGCCGCCGCCGGCGCGGCCGGGCTCGTCCTCGGCGGCGTGCTCACCGACCTCGCCGGCTGGCGGACCCTGTTCTGGCTGTCGGTCCCGCTCGCGGGAGTCCTCCTCGTGGCGGTGCGCGCGACCGCGCCCGCGGCGCCGCGGCAGGCGGCCGGCCCGCTCGACGTCGCCGGCGCGGCGGTGCTCGCGGCGTCGGTGGCCGCCGTCGTCGGCGGGGCGGCGCTGCTGGAGGACGGCGCGCACCGGCCGGCCGGCGGGCTGCTCGTGGCCGCCGGTCTCGCCCTGGCCGCGGCGCTGCCCGCGGTCGAGCGGCGGGCCGCGGACCCGCTGCTGCCCCCGGCGGCGCTCCGGCACCCCGGCCTGCGGGCCGGCGCGCTCGCCTCGGCGGCCAACACGGCGGCCACGTCGTCGGCGGTCACCCTCGCCACGCTGCACCTGCAGGACCGCGCCGGCTTCGGGCCGACGGCGGCCGGCCTGGCGCTGGTGCCGTTCAGCCTGTGCGTGGTCGCGGGGGCGGCCCTGGCGGCCCGGGTGCTCCGGCGCACCCCGGCCCGCACCGCCGCCGCGGCCGGCCTCGCCGTCATCGCCGTCGGCGACGCCGGGCTGCTGGCCACGGCGCTGTCGCCCTGGGCGGTCCCGGTCGCCGCCGGGGTCGCGGGGCTGGGCATCGGCCTGTCGTCGGTGGCCGCCACGTCGCTGGGCACCGCCGTCCCGTCGGAGCTGCAGGGCACCGCGGCCGGGGTGGTCAACACCGCCGCCCAGCTCGGCACCGCGCTCGGCGTCGCCGTCGTGCTGCTCGTGGCCGGCGCGGCCGGTGCGCCGCTGGGCTGGCTCACCGCCGCGGCGGTCGCCCTGGCCGCGGGCGCGGCGCTGCTCCGGTCCCGCGGCCGGGTGGCCGCGGGGCGGGGTTAGTGTGCCGGGCACCACACCAGTCGAGGGGAGCAACGATGCGTGACGCGGTGATCGTGGAGGCGGTGCGCGCGCCGGTGGGCAAGCGCAACGGCGGGCTGTCCGGGGTGCACCCGGTCGACCTGTCGGCGCACGTGCTGACGTCGCTGGTGGAGCGGGCGGGCCTCGACCCGGCGCACGTCGACGACGTCATCTGGGGTTGCGTCTCGCAGGTGGGCGAGCAGACCTTCGACATCGCCCGCACCGCGGCGCTCGCGGCCGGGTGGCCCGAGACGGTGACCGGCGTGACCGTCGACCGGCAGTGCGGCTCCTCGCAGCAGTCGGTGCACTTCGCCGCCGCGGGCCTGGTCTCGGGCCAGTACGACGTCGTGGTGGCCGGCGGTGTCGAGTCGATGTCGCGGGTGCCGATGGGCAGCGCCCGGCAGGACGCCAACCCGTTCGGCAGCCGGTTCGCCGAGCGCTACGGCGGCGCGAAGATCAACCAGGGGCTGGGCGCGGAGGAGATCGCCCGCCGCTGGGGCCTGTCGCGGCAGCAGTGCGACGAGTTCTCCGTCGCCAGCCACGAAAAGGCCGCCGCCGCCCGCGCCGAGGGCCGCTTCGACGCGCAGATCGCCCCCGTCACCACGCCCGACGGCACGGTGGTGAGCCAGGACGAGGGCATCCGCGAGTCCACGGTGGAGAAGCTCGGCTCGCTCAAGCTCGCGTTCACCGAGGACGGCGTCATCACCGCCGGGAACTCCTCGCAGATCTCCGACGGGTCCGCGGCGCTGCTCATGACGACGTCGGAGAAGGCCGCCGAGCTCGGCCTGCGCCCCATCGCGCGGGTGCACACCGCGGTGCTGGCCGGCGCCGACCCGGTGATCATGCTGACCGCGCCGATCCCGGCCACGCAGAAGGCGCTGGCGAAGTCGGGGCTGTCGATCGACGAGATCGGCGCCTTCGAGGTGAACGAGGCGTTCGCGCCGGTGCCGCTGGCCTGGCTCGCGGAGATGGGCGCGGACGCCAAGGCGCTCAACCCCAACGGCGGGGCGATCGCCCTGGGGCACCCGCTCGGCGGCTCGGGCGCGCGGATCATGACCACGCTCGTGCACCACATGCGCGACAACGGCATCCGCTACGGCCTGCAGACCATGTGCGAGGGCGGCGGCCAGGCCAACGCCACCATCCTCGAGCTCCTCTGACCCGGCGCGGCACCGCGAGCGCCGCTACCGACGCCCGCCGCCGGGGTTCCTCGCGCACTGCCGGTCCTGCAGCACCGGCAGTGCGCGAGGAACGCGGGCAGTGCGCGGCTCCCCGACACCCCGGGCCCGGGGTCGCCTGCAGCGGCGGCCCCGGGCCCGGTTACGTTCGGCGGCCGTGAGCGCCGACGCCGGGGACCCCACGCTGCTCGACGTCCTGACGCTCGAGGAGGTCGACCGCGACCTCTACCGCAGCACCCTGCTGTTCGCCGACCCGTTCCCGCTCTACGGCGGCCAGGTCGCCGCGCAGGCGCTGCTCGCCGCCGGCCGCACCGTGGCCCCCGACCGGCTGCCGCACTCGCTGCACGGCTACTTCCTGCGCAGCGGCGACGCCGCCCGGCCGGCGGTCTTCCACGTCGACCGCGACCGCGACGGCGGCTCGTTCTCCGCCCGCCGGGTCGTGGCGGTGCAGGGCGGCGAGGTCGTGCTGTCGATGTCGGCGTCGTTCCAGGCGCCCACCGCCGGCCCCGACCTGCAGGTGGCCGCCGCGCCCGCGGCCGAGGACCCGGCCGACGCCGAGCCGGTGCAGCTGCCGCGGCTGTTCTCCTTCGAGGGCCGCCGCCCCTCGCAGCCCTACCCGGACGCGTCCTGGCCGACCCGGTTCTGGGCCCGCGCCACGGTGCCGCTGCCCGACGACCCGCTGCTGCACGCCTGCGCGCTGCTCTACCTCTCCGACATCGGCACCGGCCTGTCGGCGCTGCCGGAGGGCGAGGCGGCGCCCGGGCCCACCCTCGACCACGCCGTCTGGTTCCACCGGCCCGCCCGGCTCGACGAGTGGGTGCTCGTGGACCTGGTCCCGCACACCGTGGCCGGCGGGCGGGGCTGGTACACCGGTGCGGTGACCACCGCCGACGGGGTGCTGGCGGCGAGCCTGACGCAGGAGACCCTGTTCCGGCCGGGCCGCAACCCGTTCCGTCCCGGTCGCTGACCGGTCCGGCGGAGGACCTGCGAGGATGGTCAGCCAGCGAGGGGGAAGGAACTGACGTGGCGAAGCACCGGGCACCCGATGGCGGCCCCACCGACTTCGACGCGGCCACGGCCGCGCTGGCCGACGTCTCGGGTGACTACGTCATCGACGTCGCGCACACCCGCATCGGCATCCGTGCCCGGCACGCGATGGTGACGACGGTCCGCGGGGCGTTCACCGACTTCTCCGGCGAGGCACACCTCGACGTCGCCAAGCCGGGCGCGAGCTCGGTGGGCATCCGGATCCGGACGGCGAGCATCGACACCGGCCAGGCCGACCGCGACGCGCACCTGCGCTCGCCGGACTTCCTCGACGTCGAGCGGTGGCCGGAGATCGTGTTCGCCTCCACCGAGGTCGAGCAGCTCGACGACGAGGTCTACGAGGTCACCGGCGACCTGACGATCCGCGACGTCACCCGTCCGGTCACGGTGGAGTTCACCCTCACCGGCTCGGCGAAGGACCCCTTCGGCAACACCCGCGTCGGCTTCGAGGGCGCGCTGGCGATCAAGCGCAGCGACTGGGGCCTGACCTGGAACACCCCGCTCGACACCGGCGGCGTGCTGGTCAGCGACCGGATCCAGATCGAGTTCGACGTCTCGGTGATCCGCTCCGCCTGAGCCTCAGCGGCGCGGGCGCGGCTCCGCGGGGGGCACCGCGCCGGTCCACGGGACCTCCTCGGCGACGTCGTGCAGCTAGTGGTCGGCCTGGCTGCTGACCGTGCGCAGGGCGTCGAAGGCCTGCTCGGCGGTCATCCGCCGGGAGCCCACGAGGACGCCGATGGCCGTGCCGATCCGCCGGTCGGAGCCCAGCGCCTCCCGCAGGCCGGCGTTCCCCCGACTCCAGCGCGCGCACCCGCGCCCGCGTCGGTGCGGACGGCGTGCGCCGGGGCGCGCAGCAGGGCGCCGTCGCGCGCCGGGTCGGCGGCGCGGCCGGCCAGGTGCAGCGGGAGGTCCTGCCCGGCGGGAGGGGGGACCGGGGGCCGTGCGACCACGGCCGGCCTCCTCTCCGCTGGACCGGCGGTCCCCGCCAGTCCGTCTCCCGCCCCGGGCGTCCGCGACCACGCCGTCCCGCGACCGCTCAGCCGCGCACGACGTCGTACCGGACGACGGCGAACTCCCCGTTCTGCGCCACCTCGCGGGTGACCAGCTCCACGTGCGCCGGCAGCAGCGGCATCCCCGCGCCGAGTGTGACCGGCGCGATGGAGACGACCACCTCGTCGAGCAGGCCGGCCTCGGCGAACTGTGCGGCCACCGGCCCGCCGCCGACGATCCACACGTCGAGGTCGCCGGCCGCGGCGACCATCTCCGCGTGCAGCGCCCGCAGCTGCTCGGGGGTGTCGGCGGCGGTGAAGCGGATGTCGCGGCCCTCGTACGGCGTGAGCTGCCGGTGCGTGAGCACCCAGGCGGGCTGGTCGTAGGCCCAGTCCTCGCCCTGCCGCTGCACCCACTCGTAGGTGGAAGCGCCCATCACCAGCGACCCGACGGTCTTCTCGAACGCCTTGTAGCCCATGGCGCCCTCGTGGTCGGCCTCGCGGGTGAGCAGCCAGTCCAGCGAGTGCTCGGCGCTCGCGATGAAGCCGTCGAGCGTGGTGGCGGTGTAGTAGACGGTGCGGGTCATCGGTTCCTCCGGGTGAGCCAGTCGATGGGATCGCCGGTGTCGACGGCGACACCGGCCGCGCGCAGCCAGCTCCGCGCCAGCAGGCGGCGGTGCGCGGAGTAGGTGAGGACGTGCGCCACGACGCTGGCGAGCACGAAGCTCTCCGGCGGGTCGCAGAGCGCGTCGACGAGACGGTCGTTCCAGGCGCCGCGGCGGGCGACATCGCGCACGGCCGCGAGCCACCGGGGCGCGGCGTGGTCGTGCCGGTCGAGCAGGGCGGCGGGGTCGTCGGCGCCGCGGACGGGGGTGTCGCGGCCCTCGATCGAGGCGACCCAGACCTCCAGCGTCCACACCTCGTGGTCGAGGACGGCGGCCAGCGTCTCCTCCGGCCCGTCCCAGGGCAGCACCGTGGCCCCCGGGGCGCGCACCCGCCGGTACTCGGCGTCCGGCAGGCCCTTCGCGAGCTCCAGCAGGACGCGGGTGTCCTCGACGGCGTGGTGCACCAGCAGCGCGGTCACCTCGTCGCCGCGGCGGACCGGCTCGTCGGAGACCCACAGCGACGACGGCGGGTGGAAGTGCAGGCCGTTGGGCGCGGGCAGCCAGTGCGCGTCCCGGCCGCCCGGACCCGCCCCGGCCGCCTCCCCGGCGGCCTCCCCGGCCACCTCGCTCGGCGGGGAGCCGTAGGCGCGGGCGAAGGCCCGGCTGAACCCCTCGACCGACTCGTAGCCGGCGGCGAACGCGGCGTCGGTGACCGAGGCGCCGTGCCGCAGCTGCCAGGCCGCGCGCTCGAGGACGACCCGGCGGCGCAGCGCGACCGGCGACTCGCCGGCCCCGCCGGACACCTGGCGGCTGAAGTGGAAGGGGGAGGCGTAGGCGTCGCCGGCCATGTCGGCCAGCGAGCGGTTGTCCTCGTCGAGGACGGCGTCGAGCAGTTCGCGCAGGCGGTCGCGTCCGGGCGGGGTCACGCCGACGAGTCTGGCGAGCCGCGGGCCTCCCGCGCCCGACCGATCTTGCGGCGTCTCAGCCGGCCGCCCACGCCCGCGCGACCGAGGCGCGGCAGCGGGCCGGGTCGTCGCCCGCGTCGGTGAGCAGCGCGGCCGCCGTCGCCCCGGCCTGGGACGCCAGGACCGCGGCCGGGAGCACCCCCTGGACCACGAGCGAGACCAGCCCGTGCCCGGCGGCCCAGTACCGGGTGGCGAGGTCGGCCGGGTCGGTGCCGGCGTCGAGGCGTCCCTCGTCGCGGGCGCGGGCGACCGCGTCGACCAGCCGCCGGAACGTGGCGTCGGCGGCCGCGGCGTCGGCCAGGTCGGCGCGGGCGTCGAACATCGCCCGGTAGAGCTCCGGGGCGTCCAGGGCGTTGCCGGCGTAGGCGACGCCGAGCGCGGCCACGTCCTGCACCGGGTCCGCGGTGCGGGGGACGGCGGCCAGACGGTCGGCGAGCCGGGTGAAGCCCTCCTGGCGCACCGCGCTCCACAGCCCCGGCATGCCGCCGAAGTGGGTGTAGACCGCCATCGTCGAGGCGCCGGTGCCCTCGACCAGCGCGCGCGACGTCACCGGCTCCCGGGCGGCGAGCATCCGCGCCGCCCGCTCGACGAGCAGCGCGCGGACAGCGGGGTCGGGACGCCTCGGCACCCCGGAACTGTCGCATAGCACCGTTATGTTCTGGCTCCCACCACCCCCCCAGGAGGAACCGTGAGCGTCCAGCTGATCGACCCGCCCGGCCTGCCCGTCCCCGGCGTCTACCGGCAGATGGCCGTGGCCACCGGCAGCCGCACCGTCTACCTGGCCGGCCAGGTCGCCCGCACCGCCGAGGGGGAGCCGGTCGGCGCCGGCGACCTCGCCGCGCAGACCGAGCAGGCGTTCCTCAACGTGGCCACCGCGCTGGCGGCCGCCGGCGGCACGGTCGACGACGTCGCCAAGCTCGTCCTCTACGTCGTCGACTGGGGCCCGGAGAAGCTGCCCGCGCTCGGCGAGGGCGTGGCCCGGGCGTCGGCGCGGCTCGGTCGCGACCTGACCCGGCCGGTCACCCTCATCCCGGTGGCCGCGCTCGCCGAGCCCGACCTGCTCATCGAGGTCGACGCCACCGCCGTCCTCGACTGACCGCCGACGGCACGCGGACCGGCGGGTGTCGGTCGCGCGCGACCGGGTAGGGCACCCCGTCGTGCCACCCCGCTCCGCGACCGACGCCGCCCCCCGCTCCGCCTCCGGCCCGGACGAGGGGTTCCGCCCCGACCCGAAGCGGTGGTCGGCGCTGTCGGTGACGCTCGTCGTCGGCTTCATGACCCTGCTCGACGTCAGCATCGTGTCGGTGGCGCTGCCCTCACTGCAGTCCGACCTCGGCGCGACGCCGGCGACCGTGCAGTGGGTGGTCTCCGGCTACGCCCTCACCTTCGGCCTGATGCTCGTGCCCGCCGGCCGGCTCGGTGACGCCCTCGGCCGGCGCCGGCTGTTCCTGATCGGACTGGCCGGGTTCGTGCTGTCCAGCGCGGCCGCGGGCGCGGCGCCCTCGGTGGGCTGGCTGATCGCCGCGCGGCTGGTGCAGGGCCTGGCCGCCGGGTGCCTCGCGCCGCAGAACTCCGCGCTCATCCAGCAGCTGTTCCGCGGGCCCGAGCGCGGGCGGGCGTTCGGCCTGTTCGGCGCCACGGTCGGCATCTCCACCGCCGTCGGGCCGATCGCCGGCGGCGCGATCCTCGGGCTGGCGTCGGGCCCCGACGGCTGGCGGTGGCTGTTCTACGTCAACGTGCCGATCGGCGTCGTCGCCTTCGTCCTGGCCCTGCGGCTGCTGCCGCGCGGCGGCAGCGGCGGGCGCGGGCACATCGACGGCGTCGGCGTCGCCCTGCTCGGGGCCGGTGCGCTCGCGGTGCTGTTCCCGCTGGTGCAGGCGGAGTCGGGCGGGCTGTCGCGGCTGTGGTGGCTGTTCCCCGTCGGCGCGGCGCTGCTGGCGCTGTTCGTGGCGTGGGAGCGGCGGGTGGTCGCCCGCGACGGGCAGCCGGTGTTCGACCCCCGCCTGGTCACCCAGACCCGCGGCTACGGCATCGGCGCGGCGCTGGGCACCGTCTACTTCGTCGGGTTCAGCGGCATCTGGCTGGTGTTCGCCCTGTTCTTCCAGACCGGCCTGGGCTACACGCCGCTGCAGTCGGGCCTGGCGGTCACGCCGTTCGCGATCGGCTCGGCGACGTCGGCCGTGGTCGCCGGGCGCCTGGTCGAGCGCCACGGCCGCAGGCTCACGGTGGTCGGGCTGTCTGTCGTGATGGTGGGCCTCGCGGCGGCCGCGGTCGTGCTGCTGGTCGTCCCGCCGGCGGCGGCCGGGTGGGCCGTCGCCCCGGCGCTGCTGCTCGGTGGCATCGGCGGCGGGTTCGTCATCTCGCCCAACATCACGATGACCCTGCGCGACGTGCCGGTGTCGATGGCCGGCTCGGCCGGCGGCGGCCTGCAGACCGCGCAGCGCTTCGGCGCCGCCATCGGCACCGCGGCGCTGCCCGGCCTGTTCTACCTGGTCCTGTCGGCCACCGACGACTACCCGGCGGCCGCCGCCGCGGGGCTGGCCGTGTCGGTGCTCGGCGCCGCCGCGGCGCTGGTGCTGGGGGTCGTCGACCTGCGCCGGTCCCGGGCCGAGGACGCCGCCGCCGCGGAGCAGCCCGACGAGCGGCACGGGCCCGACGGCGTGCACAGCCACGGCCACGCCGCCCACCACTGACCGCGCGAGATCTGCACACTCGGGGCCTTCGGCCGCCCGAATGCCCCGAGTGTGCAGATCTCGCGGACACGACGGATGAGGAGAGGCGCATGAGCGGACCGACGGTGGCCGTGCTCGGCACCGGCACGATGGGCGCGGGGATGGTGGCCTCCCTGCGGCGGGCCGGCCTGCCGGTGCGCACGTGGAACCGCGACCGGGCCAAGGCGGAGGCGCTCACGGACACCGGCGCGGAGGCGTTCGGGTCCCCGGCCGAGGCCGCCGACGGCGCCGAGGTCGTCCTCACCGTGCTGCTCGACGTCGACGCGGTGCTCGACGTCGTCCGGCAGGCCGCGCCGGCCGCCGGCACCACGTGGCTGCAGTGCTCGACGGTCGGCGTCGAGGGCGCCGACCGCACCGTCGCCGCGGCCCGCGAGCTCGGCCTGGTGCTCGTCGACTGCCCGGTGCTCGGCACGAAGGAGCCGGCGGCCGAGGGCGCGCTCACGATGCTCGCGTCCGGGCCGGAGGAGGCCCGGGAGCGGCTGACCCCCGTCCTCGACGCCCTGGGGTCGAGGACGCTGTGGCTGGGCGAGGCCGGGCAGGGCAGCCGGCTGAAGATGGCCTGCAACTCGTGGTTGTTCATGCTCACCGCCGGCACCGCGCAGGCGGTCGCGCTCACCCGGGCCCTCGGCCTGGACCCGCGGCGCTTCCTCGAGGCCATCGGGGGCGGCCCGGTGGACTCGCCCTACGCCCACCTCAAGGGCGGGCTGATGATCGACGGCGGGTTCCCGCCGAGCTTCGGGCTGACCGGCGCGGCCAAGGACGCCCGGCTCATCCGCACCGCCCTGCGCGACGCCGGGGTCGCCGACCGGCTCACCGCCGCGGTGCTGGAGACGATGGAGGCCGCCGCCGAACGCCTCGGAGACCCGGGCGCGGTGGACATGGCCGCCCTCATCGAGGGCCTGCGCGGCTGACCCGGACGCGCCGCCGCGCCTCCCGCAGCGGCGCCGGTGTGCGGACGCCGGACGTCGTGGCGAGCACCAGTGCGGCGCCGCCGGCCGCGTCGGTGCGCCAGCCCGCCGAGGCGACGACCGGGCGCACCCCCGTCGCGGTGCGGACCGCCCGGGCGACCTCCTCGCCGTCGAGGAGCAGGGGCGCGGTGTCGCCGGCGTGCGGGCCCGGCGGCGGCCAGCGGCCGGTCGGTGACCCCCGGCGGTGGGGACGTCGAGGACCGCGCCCAGGTGCAGCGCCAGCCCCGCCCGCCGCGGGTGGTCGCGGCCGGCGGCGGGGACGAGGAGCGCGTCCGGCCGCGTCCCCAGGCCGGCCACCGCCGCGGCGAGCAGCGGGCCCTCGCGCAGTGCGAGCAGGGTGGGGACGTAGGGGCCGGGCGACGGCGCCACGCGGACCGCCGTCGCCACCACCTCGCCGTCGCGCACGAGGACGGCCGCGGCGCGCAGCAGCGGGCCGTCCTCGACGGCGGCCACGCCGGCCACCAGCAGCGGGCCGCCGACCGGGTGCCAGGGGGGAGGGCGCAGCCCCGCCAGCCGCCGCTGCTCCGCGGCGAGCGCGTCCGCGCCGGGCGGCCACCCGCCGGTCACGCCGGCGGCAGCTCCCCGGTCCGCACCAGGCGCTCGGCCACCTCGCGCAGCTTCGTGTTGGTGCGGTTCGACACCTGCGCCAGCGCCGCGAACGCCTGGTCGGGCGTGAAGCGGAAGCGCTCGACGAGGATGCCCTTGGCCTGGTCGATGACCGCCCGCGAGTCCAGGGCCTGCTGGAGGTTGGCGGCCTGCTCCGACAGGCGCGTGACCAGGTGGCTGTCGGCGACCCGGGCGGCGGCGAGGCGGGCCAGCAGCTCCGCGCGCTCCCGCGGCTCCCCACCGGCCCCGACCGGGAGCTGGAGGTAGACGTTCAGCCCCCCGGTCGCCGGCCGGGCGGTGGGGAAGGGCACCGACAGGACCGACCGCAGGCCCGCGGCCGCGGCGGCGCGTGCCAGCTCCGGCCAGCGAGGGTCGTGCGCGGTGTCCCCGACGACGAGCATCCGGTCGGTGGCGACGGCCTCCAGGCAGGGTCCGGAGCCGGCGCGGTACTGGACCTGGTCGAGCTCGGCCGCCACCTGGGCGCTGGTGCCCACGGTGGTGCCGCCGTCCACCCCGAGGACGGTGACCGACAGGGCGGGGCGGCCGCCGAGGGCGTCGGCGGCGACGCCCGCGACCTGCTCGAGCACGAGGGGCAGGGGCCGGTCCGCGGGGACGAGGGCGAGGTCGAGCAGGGCGGCCGCGAGGCGGTCGTCCGCGGGGTACACGAGAGTCACTCCCAGCAGGGCGGTGCCGGACGAGCCGGCGGGTCCGTGCCGAGGTCCGGTTGTCGCAGACCCTCGGGGGCGGGGAGGTCCCCGCGCACGCCGGCTGTGTGACGTGTGGTCGACAGGATAGCCCCGGGGCCGTCGGGCCGGCCCTCGGCCCGGGGCGTGCCCCCGGGCGTGCGCCGGGCCGGCCGCAGGTGCCGCACCGTCCGTGGCGGACACCCAGGACGGGCCCGAGCTGCACCCGGTCACCCGCGAGCTGGCGGAGGGCCCCGACCACGCGGCGATCAGCACGCTGCTGCCCAGCGGGCGCATCCAGACGCAGTACATCTGGGTGGGCACCGACGGCGACCGGCTGTACGTGAACACCGAGACCGCGCGGCGCGAGTTCACCAACATGGAGCGCGACGCGCGGGTCACCCTCGCCATCCGCGACGAGCGGGACCCCTACCGCTACGCCGAGGTCCGCGGCCGCGTGGTCGACACGACCACCGCCCCGCCGGCCCGGGCGCAGATCGACGAGCTGTCGCAGCAGTACGACGGCCGGCCCTACCCGGCGGAGAACATCAAGACCGAGCGCGTCACCGTCCGGATCGAGCCGGAGCGGCAGACGACGACCGGCTGACGGTGCCCCGGCCGGCCGCGCCGAGGGCGACCTCTTGTCGTCTCCCCGGGCCCGAGGCGACCGCAGGTCGGCACGGGGCGCCGCCGGCGTGCGGTCAGCGGTCGCCGTAGCGGGCGGCGAACTCGCCGGGCGTCATGCCGGTGACCCGGGCGAAGTCGCGGGTGAGGTGCGGCTGGTCGGCGTAGCCGAGCGCGGCGGCCACCTCGGCCACGGTCGTCGTCCGCTCGCGCAGCCGGCCGGCCGCCTCCTGCAGGCGACGGCGCTGCACGAGCCACTTCGGCGTCAGGCCCAGGCGGCGGGAGCACAGCCGCTGCAGCGCGCGCTCCGACAGCCCAGTCTCCGCGCACAGCTGGTCCACGCGGGTGAGGTCCGGCCGCGACTCCACCAGCGCCACCACCCGGTCGACCAGCCGCCCCTCCTCGTCCACGGGCAGGAAGCGGGAGAGGACACCGGCGTAGGCGGCCATCGCGGCCACGTGCGCGTCCGGCGAGGACGGGTCGCCGGACATCGCCTCCCGCACCGCCGCGGTCAGCCGCGCGCCGTCGTCGCCGAGCACCTCGCTGACGTCGACGTGCCGGTCGGTGTACGCCGACACCGGCCCGCCGGCCACCAGCGCCCCGGCGGCGGGGGTGAGCATCACGCCGGCCGCCCAGCCGTCGCCGGACAGCGTCGTCGTCGACAGGCCCTGTACGACGCCGTAGAACCGGGCGTAGTCCCGGGCGACCACCAGCAGGCAGCACGGGTACTGCAGCACCCGCTGCACCGACTCCTGCCCCGGTGGCACCGACCACACCGGGATCCAGAACCGCTGCACCAGCGCGGCCAGGGGCCCCTCGGCCTCGTACCGGTGGACGACGGCCGTGACGTCGCGCGGGTCGCGCAGGTGCGCCCGCTCGATCGCGTCCAGCCGGCGCGGACGGGGTGCGGTGTCGGGTTCCATCAAGACCCAGGCTGCCGCACGGACCAGGCTGCGGTCATGGACACGCTCACCACCCCGGTCGCCACCGCCTACGCCGCCGCCCTCGAGCCGCTGCTCGCCGTCGCGGACGCCGTCCCGGACGCGGGCTGGGACGCGCCCACCCCGTGCGAGGGCTGGAGCGCGCGCGACGTCGTGGTGCACCTCCTCGACACCCAGCGCGAGTTCCTCACCGGCCGCGGCGTCGACCTCGGCCCCGCGCCCGACGTCGCCGCGGACCCCGCCGGAGCGCTGCGCGCCCACGCCGGCCGGGTGCTCGCCGCCGTCGGCGACCCGGCCGTCGCGGACGCGCTCTACGAGGGCTTCTTCGGCCCGACGACGGTGGGCGCGACCCTCGAGCAGTTCTACGTGTGGGACCTCGTCGTCCACCGCTGGGACCTCGCCACCGCCACCGGCCAGGACGCCACGCTCACCGGCGCCGAGCTCGACCGCATCGAGGCCGGCGCGGCCTCCTGGGGTGACGCCCTCTACATGGAGGGCATCTGCCGGAAAGCCGACGCACCGGAGGACGCGGACCGGCAGACCCGGGTCCTGGCGCTGCTGGGCCGCCGCGCCTGATCCCCGCGCCCGCTGGGTAGCCGGGGCGCGTGCACAGCCCTGACTCCGCCGACGGTCCCCGCGAGGGCCGGCTCCAGCTGCGCGACGGCCGCACCCTCGCCTACGCCGAGTGGGGCGACCCCGCCGGGCGTCCGGTGCTCGGCTGCCACGGCTCGCCGAGCTCCCGCCTCGAGCGGCACGTCGAGGACCCGGGCGCCTACCGCCGCTGGGGGATCCGGCTCGTCGTCCCCGACCGGCCCGGCTTCGGCCGCTCCGACCCGCAGCCGGGCCGGCGGGTGACCGACTGGCCGGGCGACGTCGCCCAACTGCTCGACAGCCTCGGCATCGAGCGCACCGCGGTCCTCAGCCTCTCCGGGGGCGCGGCCTACGCCCTGGCCTGCGCGCACGCGATGCCCGAGCGGGTGACGGCGGTCGGCGTCCTCGGCGGGGCGCCGCCGCCCGACGTCCCGTGGCCGTGGCCCGGGTGGCTGCCGCCGACCGTGCGCGCCGCCGTCCACCGGCCCTCCCCGGCGACGGCGGCGCTGCTCCGGCCGGTGTTCGCGCCGCTGACCGTGCGCCCGGCCCTGCTGCCCCGCTACCTGCAGCTGCGGCTCAACCCGGCCGACCGCCGCGTCCTGGGCCGCCCCGGCGTCCGGAGGGCGATGGCCGCGACCTTCACCGAGGGCCTGCGGCAGGGCGCCGGCGCACTCGCGGAGGACCGGGCCCTGCTGTTCCGGCCGTGGGGCTTCCCGGTCGGCGAGGTGACCCAGCACGTGCACGTCTGGCACGGCACCCAGGACTGGCAGGTGCCGGTGGGACTCGGCCGGGTGCTCGCCGCGATGCTGCCGCACGTCACCGCGCACTGGTACGCCGGCGAGGGCCACTTCCTCGTCTTCGACCACGCGCGCGAGGTCTACGGTGCGCTCGCCCCGTGAGTGGGTAGCCGCGCGCCATGGCCACTGACCAGCGCGGCAGCAGGACCGTGCCCCCGACCTACGTCAACGCCAACCGCCTCTGGGTGGACTCGCGCCTGCGGTACCAGGCCGGCCTCCGGATCGAGGGCGCCATCCTGCGGCGGCTCGGCGCCCGCGGCTCCCGCGCCGTGGAGATCGGCACCGGCCGCCGGGGGCTGGGCGCGCGGGTCGCCGTCGAGCGCCTGGGCGCCACCGAGGTGACCGCCTTCGACGTGCACGCCGCCTCGGTGGGCCGCGCCCGGATGCGCTGCGCCGACCTCGCCGACCGGGTCACCTTCCGGGTCGGCGACGCCACCGCGCTGCCGGTCGAGGACGCGAGCGTCGACCTCGTCGTCGACTTCCACGCCCTGCACCACATCCCCGACTGGCGGGCCGCCGTCGCCGAGGCCGCGCGGGTGTTGCGCCCCGGCGGGCAGCTGGCGCTCACGGAGATGACCGCCCGCTTCGTCGACACCCCGTGGCTGCGCGCGGTCTCCCGCCACCCGGCCGACCGGTTCACCACCGACCAGCTGCTCGCCGAACTGTCGGCGCGCGGGCTCGAGGTGCCGCCGGGCCGGCTGCGCCGCGCCGCCGGCGACCGGTGGATCCAGGCCGTGGCGACCCGGGCGTGACCGGTGCAGGCGGAGGTGCCGGCGGAGGTGCCGGCGGAGGTCCCGGCAGCGTCGTCCGGGGCGCTCTCGCCCTGCTGCGCCGGCACGCCGGGGCCGTCTACGCGCTCTCGCTCGCGGTCACGCTGGTCAACACCGTGCCCGACGTGCTCCGGCAGCTGCTCGTGTACGACGACCCGAGCGTCGCGCACGCGCTGCTGGTCGACGTCGTCGGCTTCGGCACCGGCCTGCTCGCCCAGGTGTGGCTGACCGGCGCGCTCACCGGGCTGCCCGACGACGGCCGGCTGCGCCCGCGCGGTGCGCTGGGCCGGGGGACGGCGACCGCGCTGCGGGCGGTGCGCACCTCGCCGGCCGCGGTGCTGGCCGGGGTGGTCCTCGGCGGCGGGGTGTCGGCGTGCCTCACGCTGCCGCCGTCGATCGCGGCGCTGGGGCTCGACGGCGTCCTGGGCCCGCTGGACGCCCCGTCGGCGGCCGCGTTCACGGTGGCCACGGTCAGCGACGTCGTGGCGAGCTGGGCCACGCTGCCCTTCCTGGCCGTCGTGCTGGTGCTCACCGCCGGTTCGACCAGGCGGATCGCGGGCAAGGGCGGCTCGTGAGCAGCCTGAGCACCAGGGACTGGGACGTCACCCGCAAGACCGTCGGGACGCTGTCCATCTGGATCGGCACGGCGGCGCTGTTCGCGCCGCGGTGGATCGCCGGCTCCCTCGGCGTGCGGCCCGACGCCGCCCGGGGCGACGTCGCGCTGCCGCTGCTCGTGCGCCTGGGGGCGGCCCGCAACATCGCGATGGGCGCCGCGCTGCTCGTCAGGCCGGCGCCGCAGGCCCGCCGCACCACCGAGGTGGCGCTGCTGCTGACCGCCCTCGACGCCGCCGCGGTGTGGACCTCGCGCGCCACCGGCGACGTGCGCACCCGCAGCGCGGTGCTGTCGGGGATCGTGCTGGCGCTGTCGGGCTACGGCGCGGCCCGCTGGCACCGCCGCTGACGGGACCGCCGCGGGCCCTCAGCGCCAGGCGAAGACCGGCTGCTCGAGGTGGGCCACCCGCTCGACCTCGCCGCGGCAGGCGATCCGGCAGAACTGCAGCACCACCGCGGCGGTGGGCGCGTGCAGCCAGCCGCCGAACAGCGGCAGCCGCACCACCGGGGCGTCGGACTCCGGGATGGTCACCAGCACCGGGTCGACGTCGAGGTCGGCCAGCGGCACCTGGTACGCCGCGGCCACCTCGGCCTCGGCGGGGGCGAGCGGGCCGGTCTCCCCGGCCCACACGACCACCGGCGTCATCACGTAGCCGGAGCGGGTCACGTAGTCGTCGAGGACGCCGAGCACGTCGCCGGGCCCGCGCTCGAGCCCGACCTCCTCGGCCAGCTCGCGCAGCGCGCCCTGCACGGGCGTCTCGCCGTCGTCGAGCCGGCCGCCGGGCAGCGCCCACTGGCCTGCGTGCGCGCGCAGGCCGGGCGCCCGCCGGGTGAGCAGCAGGGCCGGGACGCCGCCGTCGCAGGTGACGCAGACGGCGACCCCGGCCTGCCGCAGTTCGGGACGGGCGGCCGCGCGGCGGGGGAAGTCCCGCAGCCGCGCGGCCACCGTGTCCCGGGTCAGCACCCGGTCAGGGTCGGTCAGAGCCAGCCGCGCCGCGAGCCGAGCTGGCGGACGGCGGCGTCGAGCTGCGCGGCCACCGCGGACACGTCGGTGTCGCCGTGCGACAGGTGCAGCCGGCCGCCGACGTCGCGGCCCTCGGTGAACAGCCCGCCGCGGCGGTCGACCTCCAGCACGACCTCGACGCCGTGCGGCGAGGTCAGGAAGGTCACCTCGAGCTCGTTGACCCGGCCGCGCAGCGCGGGCGGCGGGGTGAACTCGACCTCTTGGTAGAAGGGCAGGTCGCTGCCGGCGATCCGGCCCTTCTCGACGTCGGCGCCGCGGAAGCCGAAGCCCAGGCCGCCGAGCGCCTGCAGGACGGTGCGCTGCACGGGCAGCGGCTGCACGGTGACCGGGTCGAGGTCGCCGGGGTCGGTGCCCCCGGGGATGTCGACGCGGGTGCGCAGGCCGATCGAGACCCCGCGCAGCGTCCAGCCGTCGACGGCGGTGAACGGGCACTGCCACGGCACCGGGAAGCTGAACGGCACGGCCGCCTTCACACCCGGCTCGATGCGGCCGGCGCCGGCCACCACCGCGGTGCCGAAGGTGACGTTCTCCCGCCACTCGTGGTCGCCGCTCTCCACCTCGACGGCGGCCTGCAGCGAGACGCGGCACTCGGCGATGTCCTGGGCGACCGAGCCGCCGGTCAGGTGCACGGTGCCGGTGACGGTGCCGCCGGGCTGGGTGACGGGGGAGTCGAGGACGGTGTCGACGGTGGCGTTGCCGGCGCCGAGCTTCGCCATCAGGTTGCGGAAGGCCATGGGGGAGGTGCTCCGTTCGGTTCGGGGACGGCGCGGATGCTGACACCACGCCCGGCGGCTGGCGAGGGGTTCCCGCGCGGTGCGGGCGGCGGTGCCCGAGCGCCCGCCCGGCGCCGGCCCCGTCCCCGCTCAGCCCGGCAGGACCCGCAGCGCGAGCATCGCGACGTCGTCGTCCCGCTCCGGCGCCAGCCGCGCCAGCAGCGCGTCGCAGACCTCCTCCGCCGGCCGGCCGGACACCTCCGCGCCCGCGGCGAGCAACCGGCCGAGGCCCGCGTCGAGGTCGGCGTCGCGACGTTCCACGAGGCCGTCGGTGTAGAGCACCAGGACGGTGCCGGGGGCCAGCACCTCGACGGCGTCGCCGCGCTCGGCGTCGGGCCGGACGCCGAGCAGCAGGCCGCCGCCGGACTCCAGCAGCCGCGGCGGCCCCGACGGCGGGACGAGCAGCGGCGGAGGGTGGCCGGCGGTGCACCAGGTCAGCGACCGGGCGCCGGCCGGCGCCCCCTCCGGTGCGGGGCCGACGCGGGCGAGCACGGCGGTGGCCAGCGTGGTCATGCCGAGGGCGGCGAGCGCGCGGTCGAGGGTGGCCAGCGTCCGCGACGGGGGCCCGTCGACGGCGTGCGCCACCCCGCGCAGCATGTTGCGCACCTGGCCCATCACCGCGGCCGACGCCCGGTCGTGCCCGGTCACGTCGCCGATGACCAGCGTCGTCTCCCCGCCCGAGGCCCAGGCGTCGTACCAGTCGCCGCCCACCTGGGCCAGTCGCGCCGCCGGCCGGTAGCGGACGGCGATCTCCAGTCCCGGCCGCCGCGGCGGCTCGGTGAGCAGCGACCGCTGGAGCGTCTCGGCCAGGCCGTGGGCGGCCGAGGCGCGCCGCCGCTCGTCCTCCAGGCGGTCGACCCGGTCCAGCGCGGTCGCGCACTGCGCGGCGAGCGCGGAGAGCACCCGGACGTCGTCGTCGTCGAGGACCTGCGGCGCGGACCAGCCGACGGTGAGCGACCCGAGCAGCCGGCTGCCCGCCCGCAGCGGCAGGGCCGCCCACGCCTGCATGCCCGGGAGGGGCGGGGGCTGGGCGCCGGCGGAGGGGACGACGACGGGCCGGCCCCGGGCGGCCACCGCGGCGGCGTGCTGCGCACCGGCCTCCACCCGCACGCCCCGCGGCCGGCCTGCGACGGTGAGGGCGAGCTCGCCGCTGCCGGGCCCGGGGAGGGCGAGGGCGAGCAGGTCGGCGCCGAGCACCTCGCGGCCGGGCCCGGACAACCGGGCCACCAGGTCCGCGCGGGTCTCGGCCGCGGCCAGCGCGGACACGGTCGCGGCCAGGCCCGCGAGCGCCCGCGCGGTGCGCCGCTGCCGCTCGCCGAGCGCCCGCAGCTCCGCGTTGACCTCCTCCAGCTCGCGGGTGCGGCGGAGCAGGTCGGCCTCGACGTCGGCCACCCGGCGCGCGCCCTGCTCGGCGGCCCCGCGCGCCTCCTCGCGCTGGCGCACGTAGTCGGTGATGTCGTCGGAGCGGTGCAGCAGGAAGGCGACCTCGCCGTCCTCGTCGAGGACCGGCACGTGCACCGGGCTCCAGTAGCGCTCGGCGAAGGTGCCGTCGGGCAGCGGGATGTCGTACTTCTGGATCGGCATCACCACGGGCCGGCGGGTGGCGCGGGCCTCCTCGAGCGTCGCGCGCAGGTTGCGCAGCCCGTCGGCCGTGGGGTCGTCGGGTGGCATGGGGAACGCGTCGAACAGGTGCCGGCCGACGGTGGCCTCGAGGGTCGTGGCGGTCGCCTCCAGGCGGGCCCGGTTGGCGTGCACGATCACCAGGTCGGGCGTGAGCAGCAGGAAGGGCGCCGGTGCCGCGTCGAAGACGCGCGCCCAGTCGGGCACCGGCAGATCCCGTTCCACGCCGGGTCCCTGCCCACGCTCCCGCCCCCGGACACCCCGGTTACCCGAGAGTAGTTGGACGTCCTACTAAATCCGGCCTACCGTGCGGGCATGGCGTCCGCGGAGCTGCACGTCCCCGTCCACCCCGTCCGGTTCGTCACCGCGGCGAGCCTGTTCGACGGGCACGACGCGGCGATCAACGTCATGCGCCGGCTGCTGCAGAGCCAGGGCGCGGAGGTCGTGCACCTGGGCCACGACCGGTCGGTCGACGCCGTCGTCCGGGCGGCGCTGGAGGAGGACGTACAGGGCGTCGCCATCTCCTCCTACCAGGGCGGGCACGTCGAGTACTTCGGCTACCTGGTCGACCGGCTGCGCGAGGCGGGCGCCGGTCACGTGCAGGTGTTCGGCGGCGGCGGGGGCGTGATCGTGCCCGAGGAGATCGCCGCGCTCCGCGAGCGGGGCGTGCGGATCTTCAGCCCCGAGGACGGCGCCCGCCTCGGCCTGCCCGGGATGATCAACGAGCTGATCCGGTCCTGCGACGTCGACCTGACCGAGCAGCGCCCCGACGTCGACGCGCTGCTCACCGGCGACCCGCGGGCGCTGGCCCGGGCCATCACCGTGCTGGAGGCCGGCGCCGACGACGAGCTGGCCGCCCGCGTCCGCGAGGCCGCCGCCGGGCGCACCGTGCCGGTCCTCGGCATCACCGGCACCGGCGGCTCGGGCAAGTCCTCGCTCACCGACGAGCTGCTGCGCCGGCTGCGCCGCGACCAGGAGGACAAGCTGCGGGTCGCCGTCGTCGCGGTCGACCCCACCCGCCGGCGGGGTGGCGGCGCGCTGCTCGGCGACCGGATCCGGATGAACGCGCTGGAGTCCGGCGAGGGCTCGCACACCTTCTTCCGCTCGATGGCCACCCGCACCGCGGGCGCCCAGGTGCCCGAGCACCTCGACGACGTGCTGGCCGCGGTCAAGGCCGCCGGCTTCGACCTGGTCGTCGTCGAGACCCCGGGCATCGGGCAGGGCGACGCGGCGATCGTGCCGTTCAGCGACGTCTCGCTCTACGTCATGACGCCGGAGTTCGGCGCCGCCTCGCAGCTCGAGAAGATCGACATGCTCGACCTCGCCGACGTCGTCGCCATCAACAAGTTCGAGCGCCGCGGCGCGGAGGACGCCCGCCGCGACGTCGCCCGGCAGATGGTGCGCAACCGCGAGGCCTTCGGGCAGCCGTGGGAGTCGATGCCGGTGTTCGGCACCAGCGCCGCCCGCTTCGACGACGACGGCGTCACCGCGCTCTACCAGGAGCTGCTGCGCCTGCTGGTCGAGAAGGGCCTGCCCGCCGGCTCCGGGGTGCTGCCGCGGGTCGACGTCCGCGCCTCGACGGGGCTGTCCAGCGTGGTGCCGTCGTCGCGGGCGCGGTACCTCGCGGAGGTGGCCGAGGCGGTGCGCGGGCACCACCGGGTCACCGAGGAGCAGGCCGCCGTCGTGCGGCGCCGTCAGCACCTGACCACCGCCGCGGAGGTGCTGGAGGGGGCCGCGGCCGACGCGGCGCGCGAGGCGGCCGAGGCCGCCGACCGGGACCTGCTGCCCGAGGTGCGCACGCTGCTGGAGGAGTGGCCGGCGCGGGTGGGGCAGTACTCGGGCGACGAGTACGTCTACACGGTGCGCGGCAAGGAGATCCGCACGCCGCTGAAGCGACAGACGCTCAGCGGCACGGAGGTCCCGCGGGTGGCGCTGCCCCGCACGCAGGACCACGCCGAGCTGCTGCGCTTCCTGCGGCGGGAGAACCTGCCCGGCGCGTTCCCGTACACGGCCGGCGTCTTCCCGTTCAAGCGCGCCGGCGAGGCCCCGGCGCGGATGTTCGCCGGCGAGGGCGACGCGTTCCGCACCAACCGCCGGTTCCGGGTGCTGTCGGCGGGCAACGAGGCCACCCGGCTGTCGACGGCGTTCGACTCGGTCACCCTCTACGGCCGCGACCCCGACCCGCGCCCCGACGTCTACGGCAAGGTCGGCACGTCGGGCGTCTCGATCGCCACGCTCGACGACATGCGGGTGCTCTACGACGGCTTCGACCTCTGCGCGCCCACGACGTCGGTGTCCATGACCATCAACGGCCCGGCGCCGGCGGTGCTGGCGATGTTCATGAACACCGCGATCGAGCAGCGGCTGGACCGGTTCCGCGAGGAGGAGGGCCGCGAGCCCGACGCCGCGGAGGCCGAGGAGATCCGCACGTGGGTGCTGGCCAACGTCCGCGGCACGGTGCAGGCCGACATCCTCAAGGAGGACCAGGGCCAGAACACCTGCATCTTCTCCACCGAGTTCGCGCTGCGCTGCATGGCCGACATCCAGGCCTGGTTCATCGAGCACCGGGTGCGGAACTTCTACTCGGTCTCGATCTCCGGCTACCACATCGCCGAGGCCGGAGCGAACCCCATCAGCCAGCTCGCCTTCACGCTGGCCAACGGCTTCACGTACGTCGAGGCGTACCTGGCGCGCGGCATGTCGATCGACGACTTCGCGCCCAACCTGTCGTTCTTCTTCAGCAACGGCATGGACGCCGAGTACACGGTGATCGGCCGGGTGGCCCGGCGGATCTGGGCGGTGGCGATGCGCGACCGCTACGGCGCCAACGCCCGCTCGCAGCAGCTGAAGTACCACGTGCAGACCTCGGGCCGGTCGCTGCACGCGCAGGAGATGGACTTCAACGACATCCGCACCACGCTGCAGGCGCTCTGCGCGATCTACGACAACGCCAACTCGCTGCACACCAACGCCTACGACGAGGCGGTGACGACGCCGTCGGAGCACTCGGTGCGCCGGGCGCTGGCCATCCAGATGATCATCGACCGGGAGTGGGGCCTCGCCGGCAACGAGAACCCGCTGCAGGGCGCGGCGATCGTCGACGAGCTCACCGACCTCGTCGAGGAGGCCGTGCTCGCGGAGTTCGACCGGATCGCCGAGCGCGGCGGCGTGCTGGGCGCCATGGAGACCGGCTACCAGCGCGGCAAGATCCAGGACGAGTCGATGCTCTACGAGCACCGCAAGCACGACGGCTCGCTGCCGATCGTCGGCGTCAACACGTTCCTCGACCCGCACCGGGACGAGACGCCGCCGAAGCCGCTGGAGCTGGCCCGGGCCACCGAGGACGAGAAGCAGTCGCAGCTGCGCCGGCTGGCGGACTTCCAGGCCCGGCACGCCGCCGAGGCGCCCGCGGCGCTGGCCGCGCTGCAGGAGGCGGCGACGACGGGTGGCAACGTGTTCGCCGCGCTGATGGACGCCGTCCGGGTGTGCTCGCTGGGGCAGATCAGCGAGGCGTTCTTCGAGGTGGGCGGCCAGTACCGGCGCAATGTCTGATCTGGTCAGCCGTTCGCGCGCGGAAGGCGCGCGGGACGACCTGGGCGAGCCGGTCCCGCTGACGGGGCCGGCGCGCCGGATCGTGTCGCTGGTGCCGTCGCTGACCGAGGCGTTCGCGGTCACGGTGCCCGACCGGCTCGTCGGCGCGACCGACTGGTGCACCCACCCCGGCGACCTGGACGTGCCGCGGGTGCGGGGGACGAAGAACCCGGACCGGGCGGCGATCGCCGCGCTGGAGCCCGACCTCGTCGTCTGCAACCGGGAGGAGAACCGGCGCCTGGACGTCGACCGGCTGCGCGCGGCCGGCATCCCGGTGTGGGTGACGGTGATCGAGTCGGTGGACGAGGCGCTGGCGTCGATGCGGCGGCTGTTCGCCGAGGCGCTGCGGGTGCCCGAGCCCGGGTGGCTGACCATCGCCGCGGCCGAGTGGGCGCGGCCGGTGCCCCCTCCGGCGCTGCGCTGCGCGGTGCCGGTGTGGCGGGACCCGTGGATGGTCGTGGGCCCGCGGACCTTCACCGGCGACGTGCTGGCCCGGCTCGGCCTGGTCAACGCGTTCGGGGCGGGGGAGGACCGCTATCCGCACGTGTCGGTCGACGACGTCCTCGCCGCCGCGCCCGACGTCGTCCTGCTGCCCGACGAGCCCTACGTGTTCACCGCGGACGACGGGCCGGAGGCGTTCCCGGGCGTGCGGTCGGTGCTGGTGTCCGGGCGTGCGCTGACCTGGTACGGCCCGTCGCTGGCGACCGCCCGCGCGGACCTGCTCGGCGCCCTCGGCGCCCTCGGCGACCGCTGACGCGCTGTTCCTGCCGAGACCGTGCGCGGACGCGCAGTCCCGGGCGCCTGCGCTGCACCTCCGCGCACGCTGTCGCTCAGCACTCCAGGCCGCCCTCGGCGACGCCGACGTCGATGCAGTCCAGGCCGCTCGCGAACGCCACCCGTTCGCCGGCGGCCAGGGCGCCCGGCTCGAAGCGCACCACGATCCACCCGGACACGTACGCGTCTCCGGCGAGGCTGCGCCCGAAGGCGAGGGCGTCGTCGCGGTCGGCGAAGTGGTACAGGCTCAGGTCGTCCGACCGCACCGCCTGGAAGCAGGGGACCTCGTCGTCGCAGAGCTCGTCGGTGGCCCACCGCCCGCCGGGGAGGGCGGGACCGTCGACGAAGGACGAGAGGTCCACGTGCCGCCGGCTCGCGTTCTCGTCGAGCCAGCGCCACGCCTCGGAGCCGAGGACGCCGGCCGTGAGGCCGGGCGTCAGGCCGACGACGAGCCATGCGGTCCGTTCGGTCACGGTCGCCCGTCAGCCGAGCGCCCGGCGCATCAGCACCCGGGGGAAGCCGCCGGCGACGGCGTCCGTGTCCGCGGCCTTCGTGAAGCCTGCCGCCTCGAACAGCCTCCGCGTGCCGACGAAGGCCATCGTGGTGTCGACCCTCTGGTCGCCGCTGTCGGCCGGGTAGCCCTCGACGGCGGGCGCGCCCTGGGACGCCGCGTAGTCGACGGCGCCGCGCAGCAGCGCGTGGGCGATGCCCTGCCCGCGGTGGCCGGGGCGCACCCGGACGCACCACAGTGACCACACCGGCAGGTCGTCGACGTGCGGGATCTTCCGCGACCGCTCGAACGGCAGCTCCGCACGCGGCGCGACGGCGGCCCAGCCGACCACCTCGCCGCCGTCGTAGGCGAGCACCCCCGGGGCGACCGGGCGGGTGGTCAGTTCGCGGACGTACTCGCGGCGGGCGGGCCCGACCAGCTCGCGGTTGGTCCGCGAGTCGACCCGGTGGCTCAGGCACCAGCAGACGTTGGAGTCCGGGTTCTTCGGCCCCAGCATCGTGGCGACGTCGTCGAACCGATCAGCGGTGGCCGGCAGGACCTCGATGCTCACCGCGCCACGCTAGCGGCGGACGCCCCGCGCGTAGGCGAGGAGGAACACCACGCCGATGACGAGCAGGATCCCCCCGACGGCCGCCGCCTGACCGACCAGGGCGAGGAGCGCTGTCGTCGTCAGCGCGGTGCCGGGGGCCAGCAGCAGCGCATGGCGGAGCCGGGCTCCGCGCTCCGTCGACCTGCTGCTCATCCTACGGAGAGTAGTGGGGAAGTGACCCATGAGCGCTGGAAACCCACGGCGCTCGTCGTCCCGGGGTCACCTGGCCCAGGAAGCGCTCGACGATCGCCGTCCACCGCTCGCGGGCGGCGTCGTCGTCCTCGAGCGTCGCCAGGCCCATCTGGGTGGCGACGAGCGACGCCGTCCCGTTCTTCTCCGGCTCGCTCGTGACGACGACCGACGAGCCGTCGGTGGCCCGCGTCCGCCAGGTGATCCGCCGGTCGGTGCCGCTGACCTCGAGGTCGCCACCGGCGACGATCCCCTGCACGGCGGCGTCGCCGTCGGCGGAGGTCCGCCAGCGCTCCATGAGCCCGGTCACGGGCAGCGGCGTCACGCGGCTGACGCTGATCTGGAAGGTGCCGTCGGACCGCTGGCCCGGCACCCGCCGGCCGATGTGGTGTTCGTAGGCGACGGTCACCGACTGGGTCCACCAGCCGCGCTGCGCGAACCCGTCGCCGAGTTCCTCGTACACCTCCAGCGCGATCGGCCCGTGGTCGAGGCCGGGCGCGCCGATGCCGTCCATGAACGTCAGCCACTCGTCCCACGTGCGCCCGGTGGTCCGCTCGATCGGCCCGATGCGGGGGTTGACCGCCATGCCGGCGATCCTGCCCGACCGCGGATCGGGGCAGGCCGCGCCGTGGCCCGCGCCCGTACGGAGGTCAGGCGGCCACCGGTCCGCCGCCGAGGCCGACCTCGTTGCCGTCGGGGTCGCGGTAGGTCACCTTGCGCACGCCGTCGTCGTAGGTCTCGCGGAGCGCCGGCTCCAGGCCGCGGTCGGCGATCGCGGCCACCCGCTCGTCGAGGTCGTCGACGAACAGCGTGACCATCGAGTGGCCGGCGTCGGCCGGCTTCAGCTCCGTGTGGACGTACCGGTGCTCACCGACCTCCCACACCGCCTCGACGTCGTTGGGCACGAACGAGGGCTCCGCGCCGAACAGCCGCCCGTACCAGTCGAGGGCGCGGGCGTGGTCGCTGACGGGGACGCCCGCGAAGAGCTCGACGGCCATGCCCGGACGCTAGCGACACCGCGCCCGGTGTCGACCTGCTGCGGTCCCGACGCCGGTGAGACCGCCACAGGTCGACGACGGACGCCGTCGGACGACGCAGGCGCAGGATGGGGCGCATGCCGCGGCTGCTCGTCGTCCACCACACGCCCTCGCCGAACCTGCAGGCCGTGCTGGAGGCCGCGCGGGAGGGCGTGGCGATGGTCGAGGAGGCCGAGCTCGTCGAGCGCCCCGCGCTGTCGGCCGGGCCCGCCGACCTGCTCGCCGCCGACGGCGTCCTGCTCGGCACCCCGGCCAACATCGGCTACATGAGCGGGGCGCTCAAGCACTTCTTCGACACCGTCTACTACCCGTGCCTCGACGCCACCGTCGGCCTGCCCTTCGGCGTCTGGGTGCACGGGGGCGACGACACCGCCGGCGCGCTCAGGGCCGTCACCACCATCACCGGCGCGCTGCGGTGGAAGCAGGTCGCCGCGCCCCTGAGCCTCACCGGCGCCCCCACCAAGGACGACCTGGAGGCCGTCCGGGAGCTCGCCGCCACCGTGGCGGTGAGCCTGGAGGGGCGCTGAGTCCTAGCCTGCGACGGTGAGCACCCGTCTCGTCGTCATCGGGGGCGACGCCGCCGGCGGCAGCGCCGCGTCCCAGGCCAAGAAGCGCCGGCCCGACCTCGACGTCGTCCTGTTCGAGCGCGGCCGCGCCACCTCCTACTCCGCCTGCGGCATCCCGTACTGGATCTCGGGCACCGTCGACAGCGAGGCGCAGCTGGTCGCCCGCACGCCCGAGCAGCACCGCGCCGCCGGCCTCGACGTCCGCATGCGCACCGAGGTGGTCGGCATCGATCCCGACAAGGGCGTCGTGCACTGGCGCGAGCTCGACGGCGGCGCCGAGGGCACCGAGCCCTACGACGACCTCGTCTACGCCACCGGCAGCGTGCCCATGCGCCCGCCGGTCGAGGGCATCGACGCGCGGGGCGTGTACGGCGTCCAGGTGCTCGACGACGGCGTCGCGCTGCGCGCCGAGCTCGACAGCGGGCGGGTGCAGCGGGTGGTCGTCGTCGGCGGCGGCTACATCGGCCTGGAGATCGCCGAGGCGTGCCGGGTGCGCGGCCTCGACGTCACCGTCGTCGACCGCTCGCCGCAGCCGGTCGGCACCTTCGACCCCGACGTCGGCCGGTTCCTCGCCGCCGCCGTCCGCGGGGAGGGCATCGAGCTCGTCCTCGGCGACGGCGTCACGGGCATCGACGTCGGCCCCGACGGGCGGGCGCGGGCGGTGGTGACGGCGAGCGGCCGCGAGCTGCCCGCCGACCTCGTCGTCCTCGGGCTCGGGGTGCGGCCCGACGTGCGGCTCGCGGAGGAGGCGGGCATCCCGCTCGGCACCTCGGGCGGCATCGCCGTCGACCAGCGGATGCGCACCCAGGTGCCCGGCGTCTGGGCGGCCGGCGACTGCGTCGAGTCGGTGCACCGGCTCTCGCGGCAGCGGGTCGTCGTCGCCCTCGGCACGCACGCCAACAAGCAGGGCCGGGTGGCCGGCATCAACATCGGTGGCGGCTACGCCACCTTCCCGGGCGTCATCGGGACGGCGATCACCAAGATCTGCGCCGTCGAGGCCGCGCGCACCGGCCTGTCGGAGGCCGAGGCCGAGCTGGCCGGCTACTCGTTCGTCACCGCCGCCGTCGACTCCACCACCACCGCCGGCTACATGCCGAACTCCGCGTCGATCCGGGTCAAGATGATCGCCGAGCGGCGCAGCGGCCGGCTGCTGGGCGCCCAGGTGGTCGGGCACAACGGCTCGGCCAAGCGCATCGACGCCCTGGCCATCTGCATCTGGAACGAGATGACCGTCGACGAGGTGCTCTCCCTCGACCTGTCCTACGCGCCGCCGTTCGCCCCGGTGTGGGACCCGGTGCTCATCGCCGCGCGCAAGGCGTTCGAGGCGGTGGAGGCCGACACCCGCGGCTGACTCAGCGGGGCAGGGCGGCGGCGATCCGCTCGACGAGGGCGGTGAGCACCGGCTCCGGCGTCGCCAGGTTGACCCGGACGGCGCCGACGCCCGCGTGCCCGCACCGGCCGCCGTCGACCACCGCCACCCCGGCCCGGTCGAGCAGCAGGTCGCCGGCCTCCGGCACCCCGAGCTCCAGCCAGGCGAGGTAGGTGCCCTCCGGCGGGCGGTGCCGGGCGGCGGGCAGGTGCTCGGTGACCAGGTCGGCGAACAGCCGGCGGTGCCGGTCGAGGACGGCGATCGTCCCGTCCAGCCAGCCGACGCCGTCCCGGTAGGCCGCGGTGTTGGCGACGGCGCCCAGCGTCGAGCAGCCGTGCTCCACCGGGTGGCCGACCTGCGCCCACAGCTGCGCGTCCGCGTCGTTGGAGACCACCAGCTGCGCGCACTTGAGCCCGGCGAGGTCCCAGGCCTTCGACGCGCTCGTGGCGGTGAGCGCCTGCGCCGCCGTCGTCTCCGACAGCGAGGCGTAGGGCACGTGCCGGTGCCCGGGGAACACCAGCGGCGCGTGCACCTCGTCGGCGAACACCCGACCGCCGTGCCGGTCGACCACCTCGGCGATCGCGAGCATCTCGGCGGGCTCGAGCACCCGGCCCACCGGGTTGTGCGGGTTGCACAGCACCAGCAAGTGCCCGCCGGCGCGGAAGGCGGCGTCGAGCGCGTCGAGGTCGTAGACGAACCGGTCGCCGTCGCGGGCCATCGGCACCTCGAGCACCTCGCGGCCGAGCGCCGGCGGCACCTCGAGGAACGGCATGTAGGCCGGGGTCGGCAGGACCACCGGCGACCCCGCCGGCGTCAGGTGGGTGATCGCCGCCGACAGCGCGGCCAGCACGTCGGGCAGCGGCCGCACCCGCTCCGCCGGCACCGCCCAGCCGTGCCGGTCCCGGAGGAAGCCCGCGGTGGCCCGCGCCATGTCGTCGGCCAGCCAGTCCGGCAGGTAGCCGAACAGGCCGCGGGTGACGGCGTCCTGCAGCGCGGCGGTGACCGCGGGCGCCGTCCCGAGGTCGGACTCGGCCACCCAGGCGCCCAGCGCCTCCGGGTAGCGGGTCCACTTCAGGCTGCCGCGGTCGCGCAGGCGCGCGACGAGGGGATCGTCCACCCGCCGATCGTGCCCCGGCTCAGCGCTCCATGCTGGGGTCGCGGGCGAGGTGCGGGTCGGGCGGGCCGGTCGGGTCCTCCGCCAGCCACCGGGCGGTGCCCTCCGGGTCGCGCTGGGTGAAGGCGTCGAGGAGCGCCTCCCGGAGGCGGACCTCGCGCAGCCCGGCTGCCCCGCCGTCGTCGAGCCGCTCCTGCACGGCGTGCCACTCCGCCAGGAGCCGGGCGGTCGGCGCCGCGGTCAGCGCTCGCCGCAGGGCCGCCTCGCCGGTGGGCAGCGCGCTGCGCGCCGCGTCCTCCCCGGCCAGCCAGCTGCTGAAGACGGCCGTCCCGGTGACGAGCAGCAGCAGCGTCAGCAGGCCCCCGGCCTCGCGCAGCGCCACGGCGCCGGCGGCGGCGGCCGGGCCGAGGCCCGCGAGCGCCGCTCCGGTCACGGGGTGCGGGAGCTCCGGCAGCACGTCGCCGCACGCGCGGTGCAACCACAGCAGGACGACGCCGCCCATCGCGGCCAGCACGGCGCCCCACCCGAGCACCGGCAGCCCGCCGGTGAGCGCGCCGGCGGCGACGAGCGGGACACAGGGGACGACGGCGGCGGCGCGTGCGGCCCCGCGCAGCAGCCGGTCGCGGCTCGGACGGGACACGGGGGACCTCCTCCTCGGCGGCGTCCCTCCCGAGCTTCCCGGCCCGGGGCGCCTCCTCCCGCCGGGGGAGCCATCCGTCACGGGATCGTCACGTGCGCCGTCCGCGGCGCGCCGGCCTGGCAGGGTGCGGGGCGTGGAGCTGCTGGTCGTGGTCAACCGGGGCGCCGGGAGCGCCGGCGAGGAGAGGCTCGCGCGCGTGCTGGAGGTGCTGCGCGGCGGCGCCGACGTCGAGGTCGCCGTCACCGGGAGCCCCGGCGAGCTCGACGACGTCGTCGCCGCCCGGGGCGCCCGCCGGCTGGTGGTGGCCGGCGGCGACGGGTCGGTGTCGGCCGTCGTCGCGGCGCTGGACCGCGCCGGGGACCTCGGCGACCCGCTCGGCATCGTCCCGCTGGGCACCGGCAACGATCTCGCGGGCGCCCTCGGCCTGCCCGACGACCCCGCCGGGGCCGCCCGCGTCGTGCTCGACGGCACGCCGCGCCGGCTCGACCTCCTCCGTGACGATGCCGGCGGCGTGGTGGTCAACGCCGTGCACGCGGGCATCGGGGTGCGGGCCGCCGGCGAGGCGGCGCGGCTCAAGGACCGCCTGGGCGCGCTCGCCTACCCGGTCGGCGCGGCCCTGGCCGGCACGGGCCCGGGGGAGGCGCTGCGGGTGGCCGTCGACGGCGCCCTGGTCGCGCTGCCCGACGGCCGGGCCGCCGACGGGGAGACCCCGCTGCTCATGGTCGGCGTCTGCAACGGCCCGACGATCGGGGGCGGCACCGCGCTCGCGCCCGGCGCCGACCCCGGCGACGGGCTGGCCGACGTCGTCGTCAGCGCCGCGACCGGTCCGGCCGCCCGGGTGGCCTTCGCCGCCGCGCTGCTGGCCGGCCGGCACGGCGAGCGCGACGACGTCGTCGTCGTGCGCGGGCGGGAGGTGGCGCTGTCGGGCGGCCCGGTGGGGCTCGACGCCGACGGCGACCTGCTCGACCCGGTGCCCGCCCGCACCTGGCGGGTGGCGCCGGGCGCCTGGTCGGTGCCGCTGCCGGTGCGGCAGGCGGCGGGCTCAGGCGGCCGGTGACCAGCCCAGCAGCGGGCCGAGCCGCTGCGCCATGTCGGTGAGCAGTTGCTCGTAGTCGGCCTCGCCGAAGCTGAAGGGCAGGGCGAACACCACCTCGGTGACCTCGCGGAACCCGGCGTGCGCGTACAGCGCCTCGGCGATCTGCTCCGAGCTGCCGAGCAGGTCGGGGGCGAACAGCATCCCCGCCGGGCCCTGCGGGCTGCGGGTGCGCGGGGTGCGGGCCTCGACGTAGGCGGCGTAGCGCTCGCGCTGCTCGGCGGTCGCGGAGTCGGTGGGGATCACCACCAGGCCCTGCGACACCCGGCCGGTGCCGCCGGCCTCCCGGTAGGCGCGGATCTGCGCGGCCTGGACCTCGGCGAAGTCGGTCGAGCCGCCCTCGGCCCGGGTGACGCTGCTGGTCAGCAGGTTCATCCCGGCCTGCCCGGCCCACTGCGCCGAGCGGGTGCTGCCGCCGCCGTACCAGAGCCGGGAGCGCAGGCCGGGGGAGTGCGGCTGCACCCGGTCCGACCACTCCTCGACGACGCCCTCGCGGCCGGAGAACGACGTCGCGGGCTCCCCGGCGACCAGCCGCAGCAGCCGCTCCACGCGCCGGTAGGTGAAGTCCTCGACGTCGGCGGTGTCGGGGTAGAGCGCGTCCTTGACGTCGTCCCAGTGCATCGGGGGGCCGACGCTGACGCCGGGGTTCAGCCGCCCGCCGGAGAGCACGTCGACGGTGGCGAGGTCCTCGGCCAGCCGCAGCGGGTTCTCCCACGCCAGCGGCGTGACCGCGGTGCCCAGCGCGATCCGCGACGTCCGCTGGCTCAGCGCCGCCAGGACGGCGACCGGCGAGGAGATGCCGTACTGCAGGTGCCGGTGGCGCAGCCAGGCGCTGTCGAGGCCGAGCCGCTCGCCCAGCTCGACCATCCGCAGCGTGCCCTCGTGCCCGGCGGCGGGGGCGGCCGGGTCGAAGGTGCCGAGGGTGAGGACGCCGAGGTGCTCGAGCGGGGTGGCGGGGGGGGGGGGGGGCCCCCCCCCGGCCCCCCCCGCCCCCCCCCCCCAAACACCCCCCCCCACGCCC